>JAYTRW010000270.1:0-35560 GCA_043745985.1 Methylotenera sp. | reverse complement strand
CCGGCTTTTCAGGCTGTGATAGCACAAAAGAGGAGTATTCAAGCTTTACTTCAGCGTTACCAGTGTCGGCATTCACAAACTCAAAACTAAACACTCCCCAGCCACGTTGTGATAGGCGATTTAAATAATGCTCAAAAACGGCGATGCCAGATAAATGGTTTAATTTGGACTCTTTTTCACACCAGTGATAGGCAGATTTATAGCCTGCTTCATAGAGCACTTCAGCATACTCATTAAAGCCAATAACATCCTCTATAGTGGATTGATTATTCGTGAAAAAGTCACGCGGAACATCGCTCCTCGGAACATAGCTCATAGCTGCTGCGTTAGCATCACTCATATTGATATTATTTTCACTATTGATAGGAGTGGAATGTTTCATTTAATTTCTCCTGTGTATCAATCAATTAACCATAAACTTTCTAACTGTGCGTTTGCGTTTAAATCAATAAATTGGATACTGCTTGCAAAGCGCTAATACTTCACCGCGCACACGCTTTTCTGTGGCTTCATCTCCATCTGGATTATTTTTCAAACCTTCGAATACTTGTAAAATTAACTCACCAACTTGACGGAATTCAGCTTCGCCAAAGCCTCGTGTGGTGCCAGCTGGCGTGCCCAAACGCACACCAGAGGTGACGGTTGGTTTTTCGTCATCGAACGGAATACCATTTTTGTTACAGGTAATACCAGCACGTTCCAATGCATGCTCAACTTGCTTACCTTTTAATCCTTTAGGACGTAAATCGACCAAGACTAAGTGATTGTCTGTGCCGCCTGTTACTAAGTCGACTCCGCCTGCAACTAGCACTTCACCCAGCGCTTTTGCATTGGCTAATACTCGGTCAATATACATTTTGAACTCAGGTTGAAGTGCTTCACCAAAGGCAACGGCTTTACCTGCAATCACATGCATAAGCGGGCCGCCTTGCAAGCCAGGGAAAACTGCAGAATTTATTTTTTTAATCAACTCTTCATCATTAGTCAGTATCACTCCACCGCGAGGGCCGCGTAGCGTTTTATGGGTGGTCGATGTAACGATATGCGCATGTTCAACTGGATTTTGATGACGGCCAGCCGCCACGATTCCAGCAAAGTGCGCCATATCCACCATCAAAGTTGCACCTACACTATCAGCAATTTCGCGGAAACGAGCAAAATCCACAGCCCGCGGATAGGCTGAGTAACCAGCAATAATCACTTTAGGTTTATGTTCATTGGCTAGGGCTTCCACTTGGTCATAATCTAAGCGATAGTCTTCACGACGTACACCATATTGCACTGCGTTAAACCATTTGCCTGAAAGCGCAGGTCTGGCGCCATGGGTTAAGTGTCCACCCGCATCCAGTGACATGCCTAAAATAGTATCGCCAGGTTTTGCGATAGCTAACATGACTGCGCCATTGGCTTGGGCGCCAGAATGTGGCTGTACATTGGCGAATTTCGCACCGAATAGTTGTTTTAATCTGTCGATAGCCAACGTTTCAACTTTATCGACAAACTCACAACCGCCGTAATAACGTTTACCTGGATAGCCTTCGGCATATTTGTTGGTTAACACTGTGCCTTGCGCTTCTAGCACCGCACGAGAGACAATATTTTCAGAGGCAATTAGTTCAATTTGTGATTGTTGTCGAACTAGCTCTTCATTGACCGCCGATTGAATTGCAGGGTCAGCGTCGGCTAGGGATGCTGAGAAGAAGGATGCTTTAGTCTGGTTCATTGGGGCTCTTTCTAATACATTAAGATATGATTTTGGCAGGACATTAACTTAATTAATGACTAGCAAGCGACGACATTGATAGCTAATCCGCCGAGCGCTGTTTCTTTGTATTTTGATTGCATATCCACACCCGTTTGGCGCATGGTTTCAATCACTGCATCTAACGACACAATGTGACCGCCTTCATGCATCATTGCTAAGCGTGCCGCATTAATGGCTTTCACTGCGCCCATGCTGTTGCGCTCAATACATGGGATTTGGACAAGGCCACCAATTGGATCGCAGCTCATGCCTAAATTGTGTTCCATGGCGATTTCAGCAGCATTTTCAATTTGCTCATTATTGGCGCCAAGTACCGCTGCTAAACCTGCTGCTGCCATCGAGCATGAAACGCCAATCTCACCTTGGCAGCCCATTTCAGCGGCTGATATAGAGGCATTCTTTTTATACAGCATGCCTATGCCCGCAGCAGTGAGTAAAAACTTAATGATGTTGTCTTCGATTTCAGTTTTGGTTCTTTGCTGCTGGCAAAAACGCGTGAAGTAACTTAACACTGATGGTATTACGCCAGCAGAGCCGTTGGTTGGCGCTGTGACTACGCGCCCACCACAAGCGTTTTCTTCATTCACTGCAATGGCGAAAGCACTCACCATGTCCATTGCTTGGAAATCTGACGATAGTTTACCGCCCACTGTACTGGCTTGTTTGTAGAGTAAATGCGCTCGGCGTTTTACTTTTAGCCCGCCGGGTAGCATGCCTTCTGTCACAAGTCCGCGTTCAATGCTAGCATTCATCACATCCCAAACCCGAAGTAACTTGCTGCGTGTTTCTTCCGCATTTTGGTATCTTAATTCGTTGCCCCAAACTATCTCAGCAATTGAAAGGTTTTTCTCGTTGCCCATTTTTAGCAAGTCTGCAGCGTTATCAAACCAGAACGGTGTAGAAACTGGCGTTTCTTTAACAATGGCACTGGTTTTTGTGGTGCGGAGAATTTCTTGCTCATCCAACACTGCGCCGCCACCTATTGAAAAGTAGGAGTTACGGTGCAGTGAATCTCCATCATCATAAAAAGCCTGCAATACCATGCCATTAGGATGCTGAGGTAATGATTGATGATTGTGAAAAACCAAATGCGTGTTGAAATTAAATGGAATTTCAACGGTATTCATCAGCATTAAACGGCCAGTTTCTTTAATAGATTCAACTAGCGGAATGATGCTTGCTGGATCAACTTGATCGGGTAATGCGCCAACCAAACCAGCGATAACAGCATAGTCTGTTCCATGACCTTTACCTGTGAGTGCGAGTGATCCAAACAGGTGAATTTTAACTTCAGCAACCTGCTGAATTAAGCCACGTTTTTCAATTTCTAAAAGAAAACGGTTTACCGCAATCATTGGCCCAACCGTATGTGAGCTTGAGGGGCCAATACCAATGCGAAAAACTTCAAATACGCTATAGTTCATGGTTACTGTCCATCATTTAATTGAGCAATGCCAAAGCCATAGGGCAGGGCGCTGCGCTCAAGATAGCGCCAGATGTAGTCTGCAAAGCTACGACGAAACACTAGACTATAACCATCTTCATGTTGATGTAGGTATAAGCTCAATTTGCCGAAAGTTGTGCCTACTACCTTGCCTGCTTGTAGCAGGTTTAAGTCATACACTGTGCAATGGTGCAATACATCGCTGGCATTTTTACCTTTAAGCAAAACAGAGGTAAATCCACCTGAGTTATCAACGACTTGGCTATGAATCCCTGCCAATGTAGTTTCCAGCGATTGTTGCAAAGCGGCACGTTGATCACGTTTGCAAACAATCAACCATTCATCTGGAGAAAGCCAAAGAATAGATCCCCATGTCGTATAACTCATGCTGCAAGGCTGCGTTGGCAGCGTGACATTTAGCGCTGAGTTGATTGCGTTAACAAATTTCGCATTTTGCGAATTTCCACGCAGGCCGATGTAGCCAAGCAGCGGGATTTCATTAGCCCATGCACCTTTGCTATCATTTATTTTTTCCTGTTTTGCCGTTAAGCCAAACGGATGCAATGGTGATTGCATCACAGGGCTGAATTCCAAGATGTTGGTAGTAGTTGAATTAAGCATTATGTCGCGCTCCTTCTGCATCAACAAACACGTATGAAACAATTTTCACTTTAACGGCTTTACCTTCTGCCCATGCGTAAACAATATTATTGCCTTCTTCAGCGCGACGTTTAATGCCATCAATCACAAATCCCATCGCGATAGAGCGGCCAAGAAATGCGCTGTGATAACTAGAAGTAACATGACCTAGCATGGCCACTGGCGGCGTAATGTCTGGCGAGTTAATTAACTGAGCGCCTTCTTTCAGGACTACATTTGGATCTTCTGGTAATAAGCCAACTAATTGCTTACGATCAGTACGGCTAGTGTCAGACCTAGCAAGTGAACGTTTACCTAAAAAGCTATAAGGTTTTTTCATACCGACTGCCCATGCCATGTCTAAGTCAAACGGCGTGACAGAGCCATCAGTATCTTGCCCAACGATAATGAAGCCTTTTTCTGCGCGCAATACGTGCATGGTTTCAGTGCCATAGGGCGTAATGTCAAACTCCTGACCTGCCTTCATGAGTTCATTCCACATGTAATCACCATAACCAGCGTCTACGTTAACTTCATAAGCTAACTCACCTGAAAAGCTGATGCGGAATACGCGCGCTGGCACGCCAGCGACTGTTCCATCGCGCCAATCCATAAACTTGAATGACTCTTTTGATAGGTCAATATCAGTACAAAGTTTAGCTAATACTTCACGGCTTTTTGGGCCGACTAAGGCTGCTGTAGTCCAATGGTCAGTCACAGAGGTCATATACACTTCTAGCTCAGGCCATTCAGTTTGGTGCCATTTTTCCAACCAAGTCATTACGCGGGCTGCGCCGCCAGAAGTGGTGGTCATTAAAAAATGTGTGTCTGAGATGCAGGCTGTCACGCCATCATCCATCACCATACCAGCTTCATCTAACATCAAGCCGTAACGACATTTACCTACTGCAAGTTGTGACCATGCATTGGCATAGATGCGGTTTAAAAACTCACGTACATCTTTGCCCCGAATGTCGATTTTGCCTAAGGTTGAAGCATCTAACATACCTACGCTATTGCGTGTGGCTAAGCATTCACGATTGACTGCTGCATGAATATCTTCTCCTGGTTTAGGAAAGTACCAAGGGCGCATCCATTGGCCGACTGGCTCAAACTCCGCGCCATAGCGTTCATGCGTGGTTTGCACTGCGGTATAACGGCGAGGTTCAAACGTATCGCCAACATGCGCACCAGCTAAAGCCCCAAAGGACACTGGCGTGTAAGCAGGACGGTAAGTGGTTGTGCCAACTTCTGGAATTGTTTTGCCTAAAGCTTCAGCGGCAATTGCAAAGCCATTGACGTTAGATAACTTGCCTTGATCTGTACCAAAGCCTAATGCTGTATAGCGTTTGATATGCTCAATTGAACGATAATTTTCACGTACAGCTAGGTGAATATCCGTGACAGCAACATCATTCTGAAAGTCTACAAAAGATTTAGCACCATGCCCATCTTTACCATCTGGTACATGAAATATACGGCGCGCTGGTGTGACAGCAATTTCATCGGTTTCTAATAATAAACCTGAAGCATTGATTGTTTTACCAAGGCCAATTAAAAGTTCTGCAATGGTGTCATGCGTTTTGGCTAACCCTTCTTGTAAGGCAAAAATACCAGTAATTGCGCCTACACAGAAAATACCATCTTTGGCACGGCCATTAGCAGAAACTACAAATGCTAGACGAGCATCATCCCATTGTGGGCGACCGCCATCGTGGCAGAATAAATGCACAGTTGGAGATAATCCGCCAGAACTTGCTAAGACATCACATGGCACATAAGGGCCTTTAGCTGTGACTACATTTTTTAAGCTACCTAATTTAACTAATTGCACGCCTTGTACTGAATCAGAACCAACCGCCTCACTGATGCCGTAACCAACATACACTTTAATGCCTGATTGATTGGTTTTAACAGCCCATTCATGGTTAATGTGCTCTCTGGTATCCACCACGGTCACCGTGATGCCAGACTCAGCTAAATCAACCGCACCTTGATAGACTAAGTCATTGCTCGTCATAATTACCACATTTTTACCGCAAGCGACGCCATAGCGGTTTAAATAAGTGGTTAACGCAGAAGCCGTCATAATGCCTGGCAGGTCATTGTTGCCGAATACTAAGGGACGCTCAAAAGCACCCGTTGCCAACACTACTTTAGATGCGCGAATACGATGCAAGCGTTCGCGGCGTTGCGCACTTTTTCTTTCTGCATGAGGTAGATGGTCTTGCAACAACTCTACGGCCTGAATCATATTCATATCATGCAGAGCAAAAGCTGTGGTACGAGAAAGAATGGATACGTTAGGCAGGCTCCGCAATTCCTTAATGATATTAGCTGACCATGTACTTGCGCTGACCCCACCAATCAATACGTTAGGCATAGAGAGCAAATAGCCACCAAGTTCAGATTGGTCATCAACCAATAAAACCTTTAAGCCACTTCGACCAGCCAACAATGCGGCTAGCAAGCCAGTTGCGCCACCGCCAACCACAAGCAAATCTATGTGATGATGTTGATGGTCATAAGTTTCCGTATCAGCTTCAACAGGTGATTTTCCATAACCTGCTGCTCGGCGAATAATATCTTCATAGAACGGCCATAATTTAGTCGGCCATTTAAAAGTTTTATAGTAAAAACCCGCAGGCATAAAGCGTGAAAATTTGCCACTTACACTTTTAAGATCGAATGCTAGCGATGGCCAGCCGCTGGTACGGCCAGCCACTAAGCCATCGTACAGCTCAACTTGAGTGGCTTTTAAATCTGGGGTTGTACGTGCGCCAACGTCGATTTGCACCAGTGCGTTAGGCTCTTCTGCGCCCGAACCAATAATGCCGCGAGGACGCCCATATTTAAAGCTGCGTGCAACTACTTTAACGCCATTAGCAAGCAATGCTGATGCTAGGGTGTCGCCTACAAAACCTTGATAGGTTTGGCCATCAAAAGTAAATGTAAGCGGGCGCTTTAAATCAACGCGACTATTTTTATGATTGATTCTGTTGCTCATGCGGTTGCCTCTTCTGCATCATAAATTTTACGAGCCTCAGCCAATGTCCAAGCGCCAACTATGGTGTGGTTTGCAGTATTGCGCTTTAATACAAAAAACTTGCGGCAACCTGTGCTATGCCCCCACATTTCCCAGTGCCAGCCCTTTGGATTTCGTTTCATAAACAAATAATCCCCCCAATTTTCTTCGCTTTCAGTTCTGGGTGATTCAGGACGCGCGACAAAGGCTTCGCCACCATAGCTAAACTCTTCTTCTTCTCGCGCTTCAAAACAATGTGGGCATTTAATAACAAACATGAGTTTTCCTTTTTAGCTTAAGCTTTAATGCGCAACACCAGCTGCGCCATGCTCGTCAATCAAATGACCAGTATGGAAACGGTCAAGTGTGAAGGCAGCATTTAATGGGTGTGGTTCATCATGTGCAATAGTGTGGGCAAATACGTTGCCCGATCCAGGCGTTGCTTTAAAGCCACCTGTACCCCAGCCACAGTTAAAGTACAAGCCTTTGACTTTAGTCTTACTGATAATTGGGCAGGCATCTGGCGTGGTATCTACAATGCCACCCCATTGGCGGTTCATGCGTACGCGTGAAAACATTGGAAATAGTTCGATAATTGCTGCTGCGGTGTGCTCAATCACATGTGGGCTACCGCGCTGAGCATAACTAGTATAGTGGTCAATGCCTGCGCCAATCACAAGCTCACCTTTATCTGATTGACTCACATAACCATGCACTGCATTAGACATCACCACCGTATCTAATATAGGTTTAAGTGATTCTGAAACAAAGGCTTGTAGCGGATGGCTTTCAAGCGGCATGCGGATACCAGCAGCTTTTGCCATGACTGATGAATGACCGGCCGTCACACAACCAACTTTTGTGGTTGAAATATAACCTTTGCTTGTTTGTAAACCTTTAATCGCAGAGTTAACGATGTCCATCGCAGTTACTTCGCAGTTTTCGATGATATCAACACCATAATTACTCGCTGCACGGGCAAAGCCCCAAGCAACAGCATCGTGCCTAGCCACACCAGCGCGAGGCTGAAAACTGGCGCCCATAATTGGAAAGCGCGTGTCCTTAGAAATGTTAATCATCGGAATACGGTCTTTCACTTCTTGCGCATTCAACGCCAAAGCATCAATTCCGTTTAGATTATTGGCATTCACACGACGCTCAATATCGCGCATATCTTGTAGCGTATGACCTAGATTGAACACACCACGCTGACTAAACATCACGTTGTAGTTAATGTCTTCGGTCAATCCTTCCCACAGCTTGAGTGAGTGCTCATAAAGCATGGCTGCTTCATCCCAAAGGTAATTAGAGCGGACAATCGTGGTGTTGCGAGCAGTATTGCCGCCACCTAAATAGCCTTTTTCTAACACCGCAATACTCTTAATACCATGCTCTTTAGCGAGGTAGTAAGCTGTAGCTAAACCATGACCACCAGCGCCAATAATCACTACGTCATATGAGGATTTAACTTCAGGGCTGCGCCAAGCAGGCGTCCATCCTTCGTGATGTTTTAACCCTTGTGAGAGTAGTTTCCAAATGGAATAATCTTTTTTCAAGCGGCCTCCGGCAATAATCTAAAACACTAGTTGTTAAGTCACATTCTGCTGTTTCAGCGCTTTGTTTAATGTGCTACATCAGACTTTTTCTTGGCTATTTACGACATGTGACGTTTTAAGCCAACATAAATAAATAAGAGTTAACGAGTAATGGCTATGGTCTTGGTGACTGCTTAAAAATGACGAGACGAAAAAACAAAAAAGGCCATAACAGCACTTCACTGTTACAGCCTTTTTAATGATTTATTTTATGACTCGAGTTTAAACGCCTAAGTATTTTTTCACAGCCTCTAAACCTGGTTTTCCATCTAACGTTTTTACACCATCTAACCATTTGTCTAACACAGCAGGGTTTTTAGTTAACCATGCTTTTGCCGCAGCATTCGGTGCTGTTTTATCCATAATTGGCAGCATCACTTGGTTTTCCATGTCTAAATTAAACTCTAAATTGGTGACAAGTTTATTGACATTTGGGCAACGTGAGCCTAAATCAGTCGCTGTCACGGTATACACTTTGGCTTCACCATAGTTAGCGCCAAAGAAGTCGTCACCACCACTTAAGTAGGTAATGTCTTGTTGAACGTTCATTGGGTGAGGTGCCCAACCTAAGAATACGATCCATTTTTTGTTTTTCACTGAGCGGCTAACTTCTGTCAACATACCAGCTTCGCTAGACTCAACCATTTTGAAATCTTTAAGGCCAAATGCATTTTTAGTAATCATATCTGCAATAATTTTATTACCATCATTGCCTGGCTCGATGCCGTACATTTTACCTTCAAGGTTATCTTTAAATTTTGCAATATCTGTAAAGCTTTTTAAACCAGCCTCATAAGCGTAGGTTGGTACGGCTAAAGTATATTTGGCGCCGACTAAGTTAGGTTTTTCAAGTACTTTAATATCTTTAAGAAACGGTTCAACAATTGGCGTCATTGAAGGAGACCAGTAGCCAAGAAAAACGTCAATCTGACTTTTTTTAATGCCAGCAAATGCAATGGGTACAGAAGCAATGGTAGAAACGGGTTTGTAACCTAAACCTTCTAAAACAACAGAAGAGAGTGCGGTGGTTGCTGTAATATCAGTCCAGCCAATATCAGCAAATTTTACTGCGCTACAACTGGCGGCTTCGCCAGTACTTGACGCTTCTGCAGTGGCCGCAGGAGTGGAAACATCACTTTCCTTTTTGCCGCAGGCAGTAAAGGCTAGAGGGAATAGTGCGGCGATTAAAACAGATTTTGCAAAGTGATTCATTTTAACTCCTACGTAATATTGATAGTACTCAAAGAAGACAGCATGGTGAAACCACACTCGTTATCGCACTGAAAAGAAAGTTTTGTTACAAGTAGTAAAATATAGCGAGTAGTCAACCTTTAAATAAAGAATTACGACAGAATCTTGTTAAATCACGACATGTGAATCACGGCGTGCAAAAAGTAATTTTATGTATGGCTTGTATGCATGTTTGTATTGCTTGTTAGTGAGTGAATAGCTGGCGTATGCTGGTTCTTACGTCTCTCCTTGCTTGGCGAGTAGCCAAACAGCGTACGGTATGATTTGCTGAAGTGACATGAAGACTGAAATCCACAAGCGACAGTAATACTCATAATGGACATCTCAGTTTGTAAAAGCAGAGATCTAGCACGCCTTAACCTAAGATTTAAATAGTAATGCATAGGGCTCATATTCAGTGTGTGGTTAAACATACGCTGTAAATGGCGCTGAGATAGTCCAGCTAGTCTCGCCAGTTCATCCAGCGGCAGTGGCTCTTCAATATTAGTTTCCATTAAGGCAGACACTTCAACTAAGGCTTTGTGGCTATACCCAACACGTGCAGCGACTGGAATGTGCTGTTGATCTTTACTATCTCTTGCGCGTACTACCATGAATTGATCTG
Source organism: Methylotenera sp. (assembly GCA_043745985.1). GTDB lineage: Bacteria > Pseudomonadota > Gammaproteobacteria > Burkholderiales > Methylophilaceae > Methylotenera. The sequence continues at coordinate 25,237 of JAYTRW010000270.1, read as the reverse complement.
AAATTTCAGCGACCAAATTTTTGCCAAATCTCGCAAAAACAAATGCCAACATTAAATCTATTGGTGCTGTACCGCCTGCGCACGTGCAACGGTCACGGTCAATGACGAAAAGCTCTTCCATAAATATAATATACGGAAATTTTTCACGCAGGCTCGCCATGTTCTCCCAATGTATAGTGCATTTATAGCCATCTAGCACGCCAGCTTTTGCCAGCGCGTAACTGCCTGTACACAAGCTGCCTAACCATACATTTTGCTTACTAGCTTGGGTGATTAACTTGATAACGCTTGAGTTGACGGAAGTTTGTACATCCACACCACCACAAACAAGCAGCATGTCTGGCATGGTAATCTTGTCTAGCATGGTAGTTTTGGCAAAAGCTAACCCATTGCTTGCTTCAACGGGTAGGCCATCTGGTGTGATGACTGACCACTGATACACTTCTTGGCCTAGCAAGTAGTTTGCCATGCGAAGGATTTCAATCGCATTCGAAAATGCAATCATAGAAAAATTATTGAGGGTCAAGAACCCAACATGCCTGACCTGTGACATTTCCTTACAAGACATACGACCCCAATCACGATGACTTACAATAAACGTTTAACAATTTATATATTTTTTAATGCCACATATTTCTTAAGGTTTACATCATGATAGTCCTGAAGATAATATTTTGAAATGATAATTGTAGATATTATTTTTAACTATTAGCCATCATGACAAAGCCTTAACGATCACTAAGATTTCATTGCATTTAAGCGTCAGCAGTATTGAGTTAATTATATTTCTGTTTCTTATATAAAAAAACCAGCTCGGCGTTTTTGCTATGATTAATGTCGTAATTACTAATTTTTTTCTGAAGTATTCTTTGATAATGAAATTGCATAATTGAATATAATTTTTATAAATAGTCAGTTTAGTTTTATCTTTTGAATATTATGGGAGAAATCAAATGAAAGCGCTGAGTTGGATTGCAAATCGTCACGTAGTAAGCACACTGTGCGCAGCACCAATTTTATTGAGTTGTGCTTATGCTTCAGCAGAAGAGGTGGCTCCAGCTGCGGTTGAACCAGCCCCAGCTTACACACTTACTTATAACCTAGGCGTATATTCTAATTACGTTTCACGTGGTAATGACTGGGGTGATGGCCCTGCGTTGCAAGGTGGTGTTGATTGGGCGCATAGCAGTGGCTTCTATTTGGGTGCTTGGTTTTCAACGACTGACGCACAAACGCTAGGCGCAGCAGGTACAGTTACTAACGTAGACCCTAGTGGAAACCCACTAGGTACAGGTAACCATGTGGAAACTGACTGGTATGGAGGTTACACGCACGCATTTGGCCCAGTTACGCTAGGTATTGGTGGTAACTATGTATGGTATCCAGAAGGTGAGAAATCTTACCATAATAGAAACGAAGACACTTTTGAAGGTAATTTAAACGTTTCTGCTTACGGCTTCACCTATACTTTCTACCATGCCTTTACAGACTGGTATGGTATTGGTAATACAAAGCGTGATCCAGCAAGCGCTATAAGCTTTACAAATCCAGCTAATGTGATTAATGCCGCTGCTGATACTAGTGGTGTTGAGTATCATGAATTAAAATATGGTAATACTTTGCCATTTGCAGGTTTAAACTTAGCTGCCAAAGTCGGTTATCAGCGCTCTAGCGACATCTGCTTAAATCAAAAGGATTATTTGATTGGTTTGAACAGAAACTTCTCATTGCCAACGGCTGGCAAACCGCTTGATGGCTTTAATGCAGGCTTTAATTACACAGGCACTTTTGGTGAAGAGCAATGTTCAATTAATACTAAGTATTACACAGATGACAATGGTAAAGTGATTAATGACCGTAAGTTTACTTTCTTTATTAAACGTAGCTGGTAAGAACTCTTCAGTAAATTTAGTTGAAGTAAAAAAGGACGCGTAGGCGTCCTTTTTAATTTTGTTTAGTATCAGTCGGTTTTGATTAAATTTAAGTCGTAATTTAAGTGGTGCTTAGTTCTCTAGACTCTTACTATTGCCTAATATTCATTAATTTTAGTTTGGAGAGCCATTTTGCCAGGTTTCAAATTACAGCAACTTTACATAGGTGGTAAGCAGGTCGCAGCGACTAGCGGCAAAACCTTCCAGACCATTAACCCAGCCAATGGTGAAGTGTTGGCTGACGTGCAGGTTGCCTCGGAAGCTGATGTGGATGCTGCTGTTGCCAGTGCCAATCAAGGCCAGCGTGTTTGGTCGGCGATGACGGCAATGCAGCGTTCCCGTATTTTACGACGGGCGGTAGAAATTTTGCGTGAGCGTAATGATGAGCTTGCAGAGTTGGAAACTTTAGATACTGGCAAGCCACTTTCTGAAACGCGTTATGTCGATATCGTCACAGGTGCTGATGTACTTGAGTATTACGCTGGATTAGTACCAGCGCTTGAAGGCCAACAAATTCCATTACGCGAAAGTGCTTTTGCTTATACGCGTAGAGAGCCGCTGGGTGTGGTGGCTGGTATTGGCGCTTGGAATTACCCTATTCAAATCGCATTGTGGAAATCAGCGCCAGCTTTAGCTGCTGGCAATGCAATGATTTTTAAACCCAGCGAAGTTACGCCATTAAGCACCTTGAAATTAGCTGAAATTTATACTGAAGCTGGGTTGCCAGATGGCGTATTTAATGTACTGAACGGTAGCGGTGGTGAAGTAGGTGCATGGTTAACGGCACATGCTGGCATTGAAAAAATATCATTCACTGGCGGCACGGTTACAGGTAAGAAAGTCATGGCGAGTGCTTCAAGCTCAACCTTAAAAGAGGTGACGATGGAGCTTGGTGGAAAATCACCTTTGATTATTTTCTCGGATGCCAATATGGATAAAGCCGCAGACGTGGCAATGATGGCGAATTTCTACAGTTCTGGCCAAGTGTGTACCAATGGCACTCGCGTCTTTGTTCATCGCTCTAACATTCAAGAGTTCGAGCAAAAAATTGTTGAGCGTGTTGCGCGCATCCGCCTTGGCAATCCACAAGATGAACATACTAACTTTGGCCCACTAGTTAGCCAGTCTCACATGCAAAACGTGTTGCATTATATTGATTCAGGTATCAAAGAAGGTGCGCGTTTATTAGCTGGTGGAAAGCGCGAGCTTAGCGGCGATTATGCTAATGGCGCTTATGTACAGCCAACCGTATTTGCCGATTGTACGGATGATATGACGATTGTACGTGAAGAAATTTTTGGTCCAGTGATGAGCATCCTTGTTTATGACGATGAAGATGAAGTGATTCGTCGTGCTAACGATACTGAATATGGTCTTGCTGCAGGTTTAATTACAGAAAATATCAGTCGTGCGCACCGTGTCATTCATCAGCTTCAGGCAGGTATTTGCTGGATTAATACATGGGGCGAGTCACCTGCTGAAATGCCAGTTGGTGGCTATAAACAGTCTGGAGTAGGGCGCGAGAATGGCTTAATGACGCTACAAAGCTACACGCGAGTGAAATCGATTCAAGTTGAGTTGGGTAATTATACGTCTGTGTTTTAGCGATTGATTGCCAGATTATTTTAAGTCTATTGATTGAAGGTATGGTCTTTAAGGAAAGTCATGGGTAAAAATATAGAATTCGATTATATCATTATAGGAGCGGGCTCTGCAGGTAATGTGTTAGCAACGCGCCTGACCGAAGATGCTGATGTAACAGTGCTCTTGCTAGAAGCAGGCGGACCTGACTACCGCCTGGATTTTCGTACGCAAATGCCCGCCGCCTTGGCTTATCCAATACAAGGTAGGCGATATAACTGGGCTTATGAAACCGAGCCAGAGCCGCATATGAATAACCGACGAATTTCATGTGGTCGCGGTAAAGGCTTAGGCGGTTCCTCTTTGATTAATGGCATGTGTTATATCCGTGGTAATGCTTTAGATTATGATGGATGGGCGAAACGTAGGGGCTTAGAAAATTGGTCTTATTTCGACTGTTTACCCTACTTTAAGAAAGCTGAAACAAGAGATATTGGCCCTAATGATTATCATGGTGGTACGGGTCCTGTAAGCGTTACTACGCCAAAACGCGGCAATAACGTACTGTATACAGCGATGGTTGAAGCTGGTGTGCAGGCGGGCTATCCGCGTACTGAAGACTTAAACGGCTTCCAGCAAGAAGGCTTCGGCCCAATGGATCGCACAACCACACCACAAGGTAGGCGCTCTAGCACTGCACGTGGCTATTTAGACCAAACGCGCGACCGTAAAAATCTCACTATCATTACGCATGCACTGACTGATCGTATTTTGTTTACAGGTAAGCGCGCATCAGGGGTGGCTTACTTGCATAATGGCAAGCCGCAACAAGCCAATGCCAAGCGTGAAGTCTTGTTATGTGCTGGCGCCATAGCATCGCCACCAATATTGCAGCGCTCAGGCGTTGGCCCAGCAGCATTATTACGTGATTTAGATATTCCTTTGGTGCATGATTTGCCCGGAGTTGGTGCAAACTTGCAAGACCATATGGAAATTTATCAACAATACGAATGCAAAAAGCCAGTGTCATTAGCACCAGCGCTAAAACTATACAATCAGCCCTTAATTGGTGCGGAATGGCTATTTTTAGGCACCGGTATTGGCGCGAGCAATCAGTTTGAAGCGGGTGGTTTTATTCGTAGTGATGATAGTTTCACTTGGCCCAATATTCAATATCATTTTCTGCCAGTGGCTATTAATTACGATGGCAGCAATCCAATTAAAATTCACAGTTTTCAGGCACATATGGGCTCCATGCGCTCCCCTAGCCGTGGGCGCGTGCAAATACGCTCGAAAGATCCACTTGAGTATCCAAGCATCCAGTTTAATTACATGTCTACCGAGCAAGATAAAAGAGAGCTTCGTGCAGGTGTGCGCATCACGCGCAACATCATGAAACAAGCTGCGCTAGCGCCTTATGTCGGCCGAGAAATTTCACCAGGTGAAAACGTACAGACCGATGCGGAAATAGATGCATTCGTTCGTCAACATGGTGAAACAGCGTATCACCCATCTTGCTCATGTGCGATGGGTTATGATGAAATGGCTGTAGTGGATGCAGAAGGTCACGTGCATGGCCTACAAAATCTGCGTGTGGTAGATGCGTCTATCATGCCTGAAATTGTCACTGGTAATTTAAACGCACCTACGATTATGATGGCAGAAAAAATATCAGACCATATTCGTGGTCTTAAACCACTTTCTGCGAAAGTAGTACCAGTGTTTATTCATCCACTTCATCGCAATGTTGATGCAGCTTCAAACACATAAAAATATTAAGTGATTTTCTCCCAAATTAATGTGTTAGCTTTAGTTGAGCTGCTCGGTGTACTAGCGTTTGCATTTACTGGAATTATAGAAGCGCGCAAAAAAGGGATGGATTTGATCGGTGTTTATACCGTGAGCATGATTACTGCCTTTGGTGGTGGAACTATGCGAGATCTGATGATAGGGCATTACCCACTATACTGGGTGCAACACTCAGGTTACGCTTTAATGCTGCTGGGTTTTGCAATAGCTGCCGCGCCGCTTTCGATCAACTTTTATGAAAACCCAACTGTTACCAAAATTTTTGACACATTAGATGCACTTGGTCTTGGCTTATTTAGCACAATAGGCGCCAGTATGGCCCACCAAGTAGGTTGTGATTTTTATATCTCAATGTTGCTGGGTGTAGTCACAGGCGTATTTGGCGGAATTATTCGCGATATTATTTGCAATGAAATCCCCAATGTTTTTCGTCGCAACGAGCTTTACGCGACATGCGCCGCACTAGGTAGCGCGGTATTTTTAATATGTCTATATTTAGGTATAGATGAACTGCCTAGCACGCTAGTCGCAATTGCTTTTACAACTGCACTAAGAATAACCTCAATAAAGTATCGCCTTAAATTACCTTTTTAAATCCATTTGTTAGGTAAAAGAACAAAAAGTATCTAATGGCGACAGAGTGAGCAGTATTTTATTAAGAATCAATGTCAATTTAATTTCCATTAGTTTTGACGATAATTGCGTTGGTTGTTATAATTACGCGATATTGTCGTGACAAATGCATTTTTGTTGCAATTTAGGAGGCGTTGAATAGCAGTTTTCGCCAAATTTTTTAATGCCGCATAATGCGGCATTTGTTTTTAAATCAAACCATTTTATATAGGACTAAAAAATGACTCAAATTATCATTGACCATAACCCATCTGAAGCTAAATTAAAAGAACTAGGCGTTTCTAGCTGGTCTATCTGGGATTGCGCACCGTCTAAATTTCCATTGAATTTTGATTCTGCAACTGAAAGCGCTTACTTGCTTGAAGGTGAAATTCACGTTACTCCAGTTGGTGGCGAAACTGTTGTAGTTAAAGCGGGTGACTTTGTTGTGTTTCCAAAAGGTTTGAAATCAAACTGGGAAGTCACTAAACAATTGAAAAAACACTACAAACACTCATAGTCGTCACTTGCTGAGCGTTAAATAAAAAAGCCTTGATGATTCAAGGCTTTTTTATTGCTTAAATACTTGGTCTTCTAGATTGGCTACCAACTATTTGAAGTTAAATTTCTGAAATAATAGCTTCTTTCAGCGCGATGATGCGCAAAGTATCAAGTTTTTGGCCTTTATTCGCAGAAATTAAGAATGTGTCTTCAGCGCGATTACCTAATGTGTTAATTTTTGCATTATGTAGCTCCACCTCTAGCACTAAAAACTGATGCGCCAATGTCGCTAGTAAGCCTGTGCGGTCGTTGGCGATTATTTCTAGTTTATGGTTATTGTTGTCTGCTTCTTGTGTAATAGTGACTTGCGCTAATATAGGCATATGCTTAACTTGGCGGCTTATACGGCCCTTAAGTGGTGATTCTAGTGGTTGGGTTTTATCAATCTTTTGAGCAAGTTCCACTTCAATAAACTTTAATAAACCACTGTAACTTACAGACTTACTTGATTGATCTAAAACAATAAAGCTATCTAATGCATAGGCGTGATCAGTGGTGTAAATCTTTGCCTCAACAATGTTATAGGCCATGCGATCAAAAAAGTTACATATTCTAGCGAATAAGTCATTTTGATCTTTGCTGTAAATCATTACCTGAATACCGTCACCGCTAGGACTTAATCTGGCACGAACTATGGCGTGTGTGGTATTGAGATGTGGCGTTAGAAGGCGGCTATGCCAAGCGATTTCATCACTTTCATGTCGAATAAAGTAGTTGGAACCAAATTTTTCCCATAAATGTTCATAGGAGTGTTTGCTTAAGCCAAACTTGTTTAGTCGCTCTGTGGCTTCTGATTTGCGCGTTGTAATGGCTTGTTGAACATAGAGCAATTGGTTAGCTAATGCGTGCTTGGTGGCGTTGAATAGGCTTTCCAGTAACCTTGCTTTCCATGCATTCCATACTAATGGGCTTGTGCCTCGAATATCGGCAACGGTAAGTAAATATAGTGCTATCAGTCGACGCTCATTTTGAACAAAGCGTGAAAATGTTTCGATCACGCTAGGGTCAGATAAGTCCGACTTTTGTGCTGTAGAGGACATTTGCAAATGTGCGGCTACCAGCCATGCAACAAATGTGCTATCAGCTTTAGAAAGTCCGTGTAGTTTGCAAAATTTAATCGCATCAACCGTGCCAAGTGTCGAGTGATCGCCACCGCGGCCTTTTGCAATGTCGTGAAATAGAGCTGCTAAATATAATAAATGCGGTGCGTCAAACTCTGCAAATAATCTACTGCATAATGGAAACTCATGTTTAAGCTCTGGCTTAGCAAAGCGGCGTAGGTTAGCTAATACGTTTAGGATGTGCTCATCTACGGTGTATACGTGGAATAAGTCATGCTGCATTTGACCAATAATTTTGCCGAATGCTGGAATATAACTACCTAAAATACCATAACGATTCATTGCGCGAAGTGCATGATTGACGCCACTTGGCTGCGAGATGATGTCAATGAATAGTTTTTTATTGACGAGACTTTGTCTGAAATCACGGTTAACTAAGCGCTTAACTCTTTGCATGTTGCGCAATAATGTCGCACCCATCCCATCGAGTTCTGGATGTTGTTGTAATAAGAGAAAGGCTTCAAAAATTGCTGAAGGCTGTTGTTGCAGTAATCCTGCTGTTTTAGCTTCTAATAATTGGTCATGCGATTCAAAGTGAGCGTTAATTGATTTTATGACTGGCGGATTAACAGCAATAATTTGCTGAAAAGACTTGAGCAACACTTCGTTCATCAGACTAACGAATTTTACGCTGCGATAATAACTTTGCATCAGTTGCTCGCTGGCGCGTTTGCGTGATGTATTTACGTAACCTAGCGAATCAGCTAATTCGTTTTGGAAGTCAAACAGTAAGCGATCTTCGCGTCGTTTGCTGATGAAATGCAAGCGTATGCGAAGTAGTTGTAAATTGCTTTGATGTTGCTGAATTTGTCGAGCCTCGAGCGCTGAAATAATGTTTTGCTCGGTGAGTAGGGCCCAAATGTTCTTAGGGGCTGATGGACGTGCATTGGCCATGTTTAAGCTATGCGTAATCCACATTATCATATGTAAGTCGCGTAGCCCGCCAGGACTTTCTTTAATGTTGGGCTCTAAATTATAGGCGGTGTCGTTAAATTTCGCATGGCGATTGTTTTGCTCTTTTAGCTTAGCGGCAAAGAAACTGGCAATTGCAGCTGGACTGCTGAGCGTTTGATTAATTTCATCTAAAAACTTCTGATAGAAATTAGCCTCACCTGTAATTAATCTAGATTCGATTAAATTAGTTTCTACCGTAATATCTTTTTCTGCTTCGTGGATACATTCGCTTAAGTTGCGTACGCTATGGCCGACATTTAAGCCAATATCCCACAATAAACCTACCAGCGCTTCAAGCTTGGTGTTGATGCTAGCATTAGCTTGTGGATCATCAGACTCGGGTAATAATATAAGTAAGTCAATGTCAGAGTAGGGGTAAAGTTCACCGCGACCATAACCGCCCACTGCAATTAAACAGCAACGCTGGTCAATGTTTGCTTGCTCCCAGATGTTGACGAGTAATCGGTCAATCAGCTTGCAGTGTTGCTTAAACAGCCGAGTGTTATTAGGCGCCTTTAAGAAATCAGTTTTTAGCGCTAGAAAGCCATCTTTCAAATATTGCCTCAGCGTCGCAATATTGCTCTTTTCAGGCTGACCTCCCGTATTAACTCGACTGTTCAGATCATCCAACAACATTTTGTTAGGTTGGCTTTTGAGAAGACTCTAGTTTTTGTACGAACTCTGGGATTGCTGGTGAGCCGCTAGATAAGGTCATCACTTCATAGCCTGTTTCAGTCACTAAAATCGTATGTTCCCATTGTGCAGATAGGCTGCGATCTTTAGTGACGATAGTCCAGCCGTCTGGCATGTGTTTAATTTCACGCTTGCCCGCATTAATCATCGGCTCAATGGTAAACATCATGCCAGTTTTAAGTACTACACCCATACCTGGTTTGCCGTAATGCAGTACTTGAGGGTCTTCATGAAATACCTTACCAATTCCGTGCCCGCAAAACTCACGCACTACGCTATAGCCACTTTTCTCGGCAAACGTTTGAATGGCAAAACCAATATCACCTAAGGTTGCGCTTGGTTTAACCTTGCTGATGCCTAGCCACATGGCTTGGTAAGTGATTTCACATAAGCGCTTGGCTTGGCTGGTAACTTCGCCCACATAAAACATGCGGCTCGTATCGCCGTGGTAACCATCTTTAATCACGGTGATGTCAATATTGACAATATCACCATTCTTAAGTGCTTTATCGCTAGGCACGCCATGGCAGATTTGTTGGTTAATCGAAGTGCAAATCGACTTAGGGTAAGGTCTATGTCCGTCAGGCGCATAATTAAGTGGTGCTGGGATGGCTTGTTGTACGTCAACAATATAATCGTGACAGAGTTTATCTAATTGCTCTGTAGTCACGCCGTGTACAACATGCGGGATAATAAAATCGAGCACTTCAGAGGCAAGCTTGCCTGCAATGCGCATTTTTTCTATATCTTGCTGATTTTTGATTGAGATTGCCATGAACTTGCTAACTTGTGAATATTAATCCTATTTTAGCATAGCAATTATTCATAATTTTAATTTCTAACTAATGTCTACGGAATGTTTGAAGCGGCAATAGTAGGTGCGCCAACAATCCTTATTACTTTAGCAACATCCATGCGTAAAAGTTCGGCAATATCACTGTAATCATCTGGCAAGGCGGCATCATCCCAACCGTTAGCGGCGTGACGTGCAAGATTCACGGCTAGCGTGACGTTGCGCACGCGTTGCTCGCTTGATGCGCTATCCTGCATGAGTTTGGAAAGAAGTGGCGGCAGTTGAAATGCTTCGACTAGCTCTTTTTGTAGTTCTAACAATTTAAAGCCTAGCACCACTTCTTGCGCTGCTGCGCTGCGTAGTGATTTATCTGCTTGTTGCATGGCATATATGATATTCATTTTATCTGGTGCAAAACACCACATCAGCATTTCAGATAAATCATGTAGCAATGCTGCAGTGCGTACTTCTTCGGCATGTAAATCGGCTAAATGTGTAGCCCAGTCCGCAGCAAAGTGAGCGGCTTGATGCGCGCGACGCACTAACTTGAGTAGATGCATTAAAGCTGGGAGGTTGGTTTTTAGCATATCTTCAACTAAAATTTTAGGCGATAGATTTGTGAAAAACGACGTTGTCCCCATCATTAATATCGCTTGGTCAGCCTGAACTAAATCTTGCAGCTGTTTTTTACCTCTATGATTTTGGGAAAAGCTTAATACTTTAAATACCATCATTGGGTCATTAAGAACGGCGGTAGAAATGGCGCGTGCGCTTATGTTATCCTCATCTTCTTTTAGGCGTGCGACTTCTCGTGCGGTATGCTTAAGAACTGGGATTTCTGCGCTCCGAATAAAGTTAATCCAAATATGGATGTCTTTTGAGGCAAGCTCTTGGGGTGTTGATGTCATTTCAATCTCCTTCAGTAACTTCGTAACATATCCTAGTTAACCCATTTCATATGCGACAAAAAGAGCTGCAAAAACAGTGCTTACCTTGCAATTGCTGCATTTATAATTGAAATGTCACTCCACAGAATTCAGGTTTATTAGATTAAGTCTTATTTCATATTGAATAAAGTGTAGGAATAAGCTAGTAAACTCATATGCTTAGTGGTATTATTTTCCCTCTGCAATTTGGCAGAAATGCATTTGCAAAAATGTAATGTTTAAAATGCAGTTTTAAAATTTACATACAACCCAATCAAGGGTGCCTAAAATTTTACGGTTACTTTAAAGCAATCGCTTGTTAATTAAGGTGTTTTTGGAGTTGTGTGAATATATAACCCTTTTGAAAAGAGAATTATTATGTCAGTCACTATGCGTGATATGTTGGAAGCCGGCGTTCACTTCGGCCATCAAACCCGTTACTGGAACCCAAAAATGGCACCGTTCATTTTCGGTGATCGCAACAAAATCCATATTGTTAACCTTGAAAAAACATTACCAATGTTTGAAGACGCACTTAAACACGTGCGTACATTGGCTGCAAACAAAGGTCGTATCTTATTCGTTGGTACAAAGCGTCAAGCGCGCGACATCGTTAAAGAAGAAGCTAGCCGTGCTGGTTGTGCTTATGTAAATCACCGTTGGCTGGGTGGTATGTTGACAAACTTTAAAACTGTTAAACAGTCTATTAAACGTCTTCATGACTTTGAAGTGATGTTGGCAGATGGTAGCTTGGAAAAATTCGGTAAAAAAGAAGCGCTAGGCTACAAGCGTGAAATTGAAAAATTAGAGCGTTCAATTGGCGGTATTAAAGAAATGGGCGGTTTGCCAGATGCTATTTTCATCATTGACGTTGGTCATGAAAGCGGTGCAATTACTGAAGCGGCTAAATTAGGCATTCCAGTGATTGGTATTGTTGATACAAACAACTCACCTGATGGCGTTGCTTTTGTAATTCCAGGTAACGATGACTCAAGCCGTGCAATTCGCTTATATGCTCGTGGTATTGCTGATGCCGTATTAGAAGGCCGTAACTCTGTGATTACTGAGCTTGTTAAATCAGCAAGTGAAGAGACTGCGGAAGTTGCTGAAGTTGCAGCCGCTTAACTAGTTACATCTTAAAAGGGGCTTAAGAGCCCCTTTTTTAATTTTAGAACTTGTTTGATTAGATTTTTGTTCTAAATATTAAATATTAAATCAATAAATTAAGTCATCAATTTAATGTGACTTATGAAATTTAGGAGCTTAAAATGGCTGAAATTACCGCAAGTATGGTAAAAGAATTACGTGAGCGCACTGATGCGCCAATGATGGATTGTAAGAAAGCGTTATCTGAAGCTGAAGGCGAAATGACGCGCGCAGAAGAAATTCTACGTGTACGTTTTGGTAACAAAGCTAGTAAAGCAGCCGGCCGCGTAGCTGCTGAAGGTACAGTAGGTATCTCAATCAGCGCTGATGGTAAAACTGGCGCGATGGTTGAAGTTAACTCAGAAACAGATTTCTGCGCTAAAAATGAAGACTTTTTGAAGTTTGTGAATGAATTGGCAAGCATTGTTGCTAATAGCACTGCGGCTGATATCGAAGCTGTCGCAGCTCTACCAATGAGTGGCGCAACTGTTGAAGAAACGCGCGCTCAATTGGTTGGTAAAATTGGCGAAAACATTACACCGCGTCGATTTACGCGCCCAGTTGTACAAGGTAAATTAGCTAGTTATGTACACGGCAGCAAAATCGGCGTGTTAGTTGATTTGGTGGGTGGTGATGATAACTTAGCTAAAGATATTGCTATGCATATTGCTGCAGCTAAACCAAAATCACTAGATGCTTCAGGTATTGATGCTAGCTTGATTGAAGCTGAGCGCCGTGTAGCGATTGAAAAAGCAAAAGAAGCTGGCAAGCCAGAAGCTATGTTAGAGAAAATTGCTGATGGTACAGTACAAAAATTCTTAAAAGAAGTAACTTTGTTAAGCCAAATTTTTGTTAAAGACGACAAAATGACGATTGAGCAGTTGCTTAAATCTAAAGGCGCTTCAGTAGCTTCATTCACAATGTTCACAGTAGGCGAAGGCATTGAGAAGGTTGTTGTGGATTACGCTGCAGAAGTTGCAGCAGCTGCAAAAGTATAATCTATGTGTCAATCAGGCTGCAGAACGCGACTTGATTGATTACTAGATTCAAAAATAGTGGACTAAGCGAATCGCTTAGTCCATTTTTTTAGCGAAAAATTAAGAATAATTGCGCTTATTTTGCCCATGAATAGTGGTTTTATGCTTAAATAAGTAAACTTAAAAAAGAGAAATATTATGGCCACACCAGCCTACAAACGCATCTTACTTAAACTATCTGGCGAAGCTTTAATGGGTGATGATGCATACGGTATTAATCGCGCCACCATTACTCGAATTGTCACAGAAGTGAAAGAAGTTGTTGATTTAGGTGTTCAGGTAGCGGTAGTGATTGGAGGTGGAAATATATTTCGTGGTGTTGCGCCAGCAGCCGAGGGTATGGATAGAGCAACAGCTGACTATATGGGCATGCTTGCAACAGTAATGAACGCCATGGCGCTGCAAGATGCTATGAAGAATATCGGTTTGAACGCACGTGTACAAAGCGCACTAAACATCGAACAAGTAGCTGAGCCGTACATTCGTGGTAAAGCCATCCGCTACTTGGAAGAAGGCCGTGTCGTAATATTTGGTGCGGGTACTGGCAATCCATTCTTCACTACAGATACTGCAGCCGCTTTGCGTGGCATGGAAATGAATGCGGAAATCGTCATTAAAGCAACGAAAGTTGATGGCATTTATACCGATGATCCGAAAACTAACCCTGAGGCGATGCGTTATAAAACGATTACCTTTGATGAAGCCATTAATAAAAACCTTAAAGTGATGGATGCAACAGCACTTACTTTATGCCGTGATCAAAAATTACCAATATCAGTATTTAGTATTTTTAAGCAAGGCGCGCTTAAAAGGGTGGTGATGGGTGAAGATGAAGGCACGATGGTGACTCCTTAACGTATTTCCTTAAGTACATTGCTCCATAGGCGTTACACCAAAAATGCTTCGCTTTAAAGATTGAAGCTGCAGCATAGTGGCTAGTGTATAAAAATTATAAGTATTAAGTTGGAGAAAGAAATGTTAGACGATATTAAAAAAACGGTAGATCAGAAAATGCAAAGGTCTGTAGAGGCATTGAAGACAGATTTAGCCAAGGTGCGTACAGGCCGGGCACATACAGGTTTGCTAGATCATGTAATGGTCGAGTATTACGGCTCTATGGTTGCGGTCAATCAAGTAGCCAACGTTAATTTAGGCGATTCTCGTACCATTCACGTGCAGCCTTTTGAAAAAAGCATGATAGGTAAGGTTGAAAAGGCCATTCGTGACTGTGATTTAGGTTTAAACCCTGCAACTAATAGTGATTTGATTCGTGTGCCAATGCCTATGCTCACTGAAGAGCGCCGCCGCGATATGACCAAAATTGTACGCTCGGAAGCTGAAGGTGCTAAAGTTTCTGTGCGTAATGCTCGCCGTGATGCTAACGACACTTTGAAAAAATTACTAAAAGACAAAGAGATTTCTGAAGATGAAGAGCGTCGTGCGCAAGATGATGTTCAAAAAGCGACAGACAAAGCCGTGATAGAAATTGATAAAATGCTGCAAGTAAAAGAAGTTGAATTGATGGCTGTGTAAGAAAAATAGCGAACATACACTTGCAAACTATTCATCAATTTAAAAAACTAGCTCAAATAGACTGGAGCCTACGTGGGTTTTTTTACTAGCGCGACACAAACTATTCCGACAGCGGCTGAAATTCCTAAGCACATCGCCGTTATTATGGATGGTAATGGCCGTTGGGCCCGTAAGCGTTTTTTACCTAGGGTCGCAGGTCATAAGCGCGGTGTGGAAACAGTACGTGATCTTGTTAAATATTGCGTAACGTTAAAAGTTGAATATTTAACACTATTCGCTTTTAGTAGTGAGAATTGGCGCAGACCAACGGAAGAAGTCTCATATCTGATGGGACTGTTCATGCACGCACTTAAGCGAGAGGTTGCAAAATTACATCAAAATAATATCAAACTTATTATGATTGGTGATCGCAGTCGCTTTGATGCAGAGTTAGTGGCTCAAATCGAGGCATCCGAGCAGTTAACTGCAAGTAATACAGGTCTGGTATTAACGATTGCTGCCAATTATGGTGGTCGTTGGGATGTTTTGCAGGCAGTGAATAAAATGCAATTGGCGACCCCACAGCTCACAGGTTTTTATAGAGAAGATCATCTGACTCCTTATCTTTCCATGAGTTACGCGCCAGAGCCAGATTTGTTTATACGTACTGGTGGGGAAACACGCATTAGTAATTTTCTTTTATGGCAACTGGCTTATACCGAATTGTATTTCACGGATACGCTGTGGCCAGACTTCAATGAAGCGGCCTTTAATTTGGCTATTCAATCTTATCAAAATCGTGAGCGTCGATTTGGCCGTACTAGCGAACAGTTAGTTAAACCTAAAGTTTAATTGCGCAAGCTTAACTTCAAAAACGTAAAAGTGCCAATTTCAATAATAAAAACCTATACTTATGCTAAAAACTAGAGTCATCACAGCTGTATTTTTAACCATTGTTTTTTTAATGGTGTTATTTTTAGCCTCTAAAATGGTTTGGACTTGTTTTACGCTAGCTGCTACGCTAGTTGGCGTTTGGGAGTGGGCCAAACTCATTAAGCTGAGTAAGCATCAAGTATATATTTATGTAGCTTCAGCCCTTGCAATGGGTTTGTTGTGGATTTTCACTATCGACACACCATTCGCTTTGTATCACGATGTCATTGTATTTAGCTCGTTGAGCGTGTCTACTTTATTTTGGATTGCATTTTCCCCAATTTGGTTGATTACTCGAAAAAAAATAAATCAAAAACTACTGATGGCTTTCTTAGGGTTAGTGCTTTTATTGGCGACTTGGCTCGCTTTGAATGGATTGCAGAGCATAAGCCCTTGGCTGTTACTTGGCGTGCTGGCAATCGTTTGGTTGGCAGATATTGCCGCTTATTTTGCAGGTAAACGTTTCGGACGTCATAAGCTAGCACCTGAAATTAGCCCTGGAAAGACCTGGGAAGGGGTTGCAGGAGCAATGTTAGCTGCAACAATTTATGGTTTAGTGCTTTGTTATTATATGCATTATAGTCGCTGGCTGATTGTAGGTTTATGGTTAACCGTAGCGCTGAGTGTCATGGGCGATTTATTTGAATCACTATTAAAGCGCCAAGCTGGTGTGAAAGATAGCAGTCATCTATTGCCAGGACATGGCGGTGTTTTAGATAGAATTGATGGCTTAATCCCCACCTTACCGTTGGTGCTGTTTTACATTTACTATCCTTTATTTTCAAGCCTACAACTACATGCACGCTAAATATGCAGGTCACCAAATGAAAAATGTAACTATATTGGGTGCCACTGGCACCATTGGCTTGCAAACCTTAGATGTTATTTCGCAACACCCAGAACGCTTTAAGGTATTTGCCTTAGCAGCTAATAGCAACGTTAAATCTATGCTGGGACTATGTAACACCTATGCACCAGAATATGCGGTGATGTTGCAAGAAGTCGCTGCATTAGAGTTAAGTGCTGAGTTAAAGAGCATTGGCTCAAAAACTATCGTGAAGCATGGCGAAGCTGCGCTGAATGACATCTCATCTCACGACCAAGTAGATATTGTGATGGCGGCCATTGTTGGCGCGGCAGGCTTACATCCTGCCATGGCTGCGGCAAAAGCAGGTAAGAAAATTTTACTTGCTAATAAAGAAACCTTAGTCATGGCTGGCAATCTGTTTATGCAGGCGGTGATTGATGGCGGCGCCAGTTTATTACCCATTGATAGTGAACATAACGCTATATTTCAGGTGATGCCACAACAGTGTACAAAAAACCTGTCAAATGCAACGTTGAGCAGTTTAGGCGTAAAACGCGTGCTGCTAACCGCATCTGGTGGACCATTCCGCAATGCCAGTTTGCAAGAACTTAAAACTGTTACACGTGCGCAAGCTTTAAATCATCCAAACTGGGTGATGGGCCCAAAAATCACTGTAGATTCCGCTACCATGATGAACAAAGGTTTGGAGGTTATAGAAGCACATTGGTTATTCAATGCTTTGCCAAACCAAATTGACGTGGTGGTGCATCCACAAAGCGTTATTCATTCAATGGTGGAGTATGTTGATGGCAGTGTTTTGGCGCAACTTGGTAACCCTGATATGCGCACACCAATTGCTTATGGCTTGGGCTATCCAGAACGGCTTGCGAGCGGCGTGAGTAGTTTAGACTTGCTAACAACGGCCAGATTAGACTTCTGTGCACCAGATTTGATTCGCTTTCCATGTCTACGCATTGCCTATGAAGCTTTGAGTACGGGCGGCACTGCGCCTGCTATTTTAAATGCCGCCAATGAAGTTGCTGTAGAGGCATTTTTAGCCGAGAAAATTGGCTTTATGGATATTCCTAATACCATTGAAGCCGTTTTAGCGGCCGCTAGTATTGAGTATGTAGAGTCGATTGAGCAGTTAGTGGCTGTCGACGCGCTTGCGAGATTAGCGGCTAGAAAGAAAATTGGCGCATTATGATCATGGCCCTCACATTTTTGTTAACCATGAGTATATTGGTGACTGTGCATGAATACGGGCATTATCAGGTGGCTAAATGGTGTGGTGTGAAAATATTAAGATTCTCTATCGGTTTTGGTAAGCCATTATGGACTAAGTCATTTGGAGCAGATAAAACTGAGTTTGTGATTGCCGCAATTCCATTAGGCGGATACGTAAAAATGCTCGATGAACGAGAGATGGCTACGGATTCAACACTAGAGTCACCAACAGCGACATACTCTGAAGCCGAATTGAAGTGCGCTTTCAACCGACAATCAGTCGCTAAGCGTATCGCCATTGTGATAGCAGGGCCGATAGCTAATTTATTGCTCGCCATTGTATTGTATTGGATATTGTTTATGATGGGCGTCGTTGGCATGAAGCCTATATTAGGCAAAGTGATCGCACAAAGCCCTGCAGCAGTTGCAAATTTCACCTATGGTGAAATTATACAAAAGATTAATGATAAAGAGGTCGCGTCTTGGCAAGACGTTAGCTGGATACTTTTAAATGAGTCACTAAAAAATAATAACGTAGAAATTCAAACCGTCAGTAGCCGTCACGAAATGAATATCCATCAACTTGATTTATCTGGTATTAATCAGGAGGGCGCGGCGAAAGACATTTTAACCGCATCTGGCTTAACTATTGATCAACCAGATATTCCAGCGAAGATTGGTATAGTCACTAAGAATGGTATCGCCGATTTGGCGGGCTTAAAGGCTAACGACTTGGTGTTAAATGTCAATAAAACCAAAATAAGCGTGTGGGAAGACTTTGTACAAGAAGTTAGACAGAATCCTAACAAAAGATTAGAAATTGAGGTTCAAAGAAATTCTAATGTGTTAAACATCGCTATTAAGCCTGAGCAATTTACTGAAAACGGTAAAAAGTTTGGCCGTATTGGTGTTGCATTCAAATTGGATCAGGCTGAACATGATAAACTTTTCGTCACTACGCATTACAGTGTATCTACTGCGTTCATTAAAGCCACTGAGAAAACTTGGGATATTTCAGTCTTTACACTAAAAATGTTGGGGAAAATGTTCACTGGGGAAATCTCACTAAAAGGTGTAAGCGGGCCATTGACGATTGCTAGCTATGCGGGACAGAGTGCGGAAATGGGTTTGAATGTATTTATAGGTTTTTTAGCGCTGATTAGCATAAGTATAGGAGTTCTGAATCTATTGCCTATACCAGTGTTAGATGGCGGGCATTTGATGTATTATGTAGTTGAAATTTTTACGGGAAAACCGACTTCTGATTTCGCCTTGAATATTGGGCAAAGAGTTGGTTTTCTGCTGCTGGGTTGTATGATGATCTTAGCGTTCTATAACGACATAAACAGATTAATAACAGGCTGATTGCATGGCATTAAAAAAATTAAAACACTCAAAAAATACAGACCATATTTTCAAGAACCTGAAACTTAAGTCTGTTCTAATGTTAGTTTCTGGATTGTTTGCAAATTCAGCATTGGCGCTTGAACCCTTTGTAGTGAAAGACATTCGTGTAGAAGGTTTGCAGCGTACCGAGGCTGGTACCGTGTTTACTTATTTGCCAGTTAAAGTTGGCGAGACTATGAATGATGATCTTGCTTCGCAAGCGATCAAATCGCTATACAACACTGGTTTTTTTAAAGATGTGCGTATAGAGGCTGAAGGCGATGTTTTAGTGGTGACGGTGCAAGAACGATCGTCAATTGCACAAATTGATTTCAGTGGTAATAAGTCATTCCCAACAGATAAAATGAAAGAAGGCTTGAAGCAGATTGGTATTGCTGAGGGTCAGATTTTCGATAAATCCCAATTAGATCGAGCTGAGCAAGAAGTGAAGCGCCAATATTTATCTCAAGGTAAATATGGTGCAACGGTTAAAGCTGTCGTTTCACCATTAGAGCGTAATCGTGTTGCGGTGCGTTTTGATATTGAAGAGGGCGCAGTTTCAAAAATTCGCAGTATCAATATCGTGGGTAATCAAGCCTTTAGCATGGATGATTTACGCGCTGAATTTTTACTCACCACGCCTAATTGGATGAGTTGGTGGAATAAAGATGATCAATATTCAAAACAAAAACTGAATGCAGACCTTGAAGCGCTTCGTTCTTTTTACTTGAATCGCGGTTATCTTGAGTTTAATATCGACTCAACACAAGTTTCAATTACACCTGATAAAAAAGATATTTACATTACAGTCAATGTGACTGAAGGTGAGAAATACACAATTTCAGAAGTGAAGTTAGCTGGAGATAGCATTCTGCCTGATGCTGAAATACAGCAACTAATTACAGTTAAAAAAGGCGATACATTCAGCCGTGAAAAAATTACTGAGTCTAGCAAAGCCATTAGTGACCGATTAAGCAATGATGGTTATGCGTTTTCAAACGTCAACCCTGTACCCGAAGTCAATAAAGAACAACATACTGCCGCATTTACCTTTTTTGTAGACCCAGGTAAGCGTGTATATGTTCGACGTATTAATATCGCTGGTAATACCAGAACACGTGATGAAGTGCTTCGTCGTGAAGTGCGCCAGCTAGAGTCTGCTTGGTATGCTTCAGACAAGATTAATCGTTCTAAAGAACGCTTAGTTAGGACAGATTTCTTTTCTGATGTTAATGTCGAAACACCTGCTGTACCTGGCACCACGGACCAAGTTGATTTAAATATTAGCGTTACCGAAAAGTCTACAGGTAGTGTCCAGTTCGGTGCTGGCTTGTCGAGTAGTGAAGGCGTTGTATTTGGTATTACGGTTAATCAAAATAACTTTTTGGGTACTGGTAACCGTGTAAGTGCACAAGTGAATACTGGTAAGGTTAATACAACATATTCACTCTCCTATACAGATCCTTATTTCACACCAGATGGTGTTAGTCGTGGGTTTGATATATACCGTCGTGATGTGGATACAAGTTCACTGAATGTTGCGTCGTATAACACCTCATCTTATGGTGGAGGAGTAAGGTTCGGGATACCTTTAAATGAGCGTGATGGCATTAATTTTGGCCTAGCTGCAGACTTTACAACAGTCGATTTAAATACAAATAGTCCAATACAATACCAAAGGTTTTGTGAAAATACTACGGGCTGTAGTAGTAACTCTATAGTAGTTTCTGGTGGCTGGTCTCATGACACGCGCGATAGCATTATGTTTACTAATAACGGCGTGTTGCAAAAGCTTAGCGGTGAAATTTCTTTACCTGTGCTTGATTTGAACTACTATAAAATTGATTATAAGCAGGCATGGTTCAAGAATGTTTATAAAGATTTCACATTTATGTTGAATGGTGAAATAGGCTATGCTGATTCTTACGGTAATAAAAATTACCCTTTCTTTAAAAACTATTTTATGGGCGGCGTCAACTCAGTGCGAGGGTATGATAATGGCTCGTTAGGTCCTAGAGATATTGACCCAATTTCAGGTTTAGATTTTGCTGTAGGTGGAACCAAGCGCTTATTAGGTAATGCCGAGCTATTTTTCCCTGTTCCTGGTTTAAAAGATTCAAAACAGTTTAGACTGAGCGCATTTCTAGATGGCGGTAATGTGTGGGGTTCAGATTCATCATACAGTTTAAGTGACCTCCGATATTCAACAGGGCTTGGTATTAGTTGGCTTTCACCGTTTGGACCATTAAAGCTAGTGTATGCTAAGCCATTAAACAGTAAGTCTACTGATAATACCCAGAGCATACAATTCCAATTGGGCTCGCAATTCTAAGTTCAGAGGTTTTGCTTTTAGTTAGAGTAATCGTGATGCCCTATTGCAGAGCCTTGTGGCATAATATTGTAATAATAAAGTAGTCGTTTTGGAGGTTTTAAGTGAGTAGTATCTTGAAAAAATTAGTAATAGCAAGTTTGATGACTTTTGCCATGAGTGTAAATGCTGCAGAGTTGAAAGTAGGTTATGTGCAAGTAGACAAAATTCTACAAGAAGCACCGCAAACTGCTGAAAGTGGTAAAAAATTGGAGAAGGAGTTTAGTCCGCGTTCTCAAGAGTTAGACCGCATGGCTAAGCAAATCAAAGATTTGGAAACTGCACTTGATAAAGATGGGTTAACCATTGCAGAAGCTGATCGTCGCAGTAAAGAGCGCGATGTGCAAAATATCAAAACAGAATTTCAACGCAAGCAACGTGAGTTACGTGAAGACATCAATCTACGTAAGAATGAAGAGTTAGGTAGTTTACAAGATCGCATCAACAAAGCTGTGCAATCTGTAGCTAAAGCTGAGAACTATGATTTAGTGATGTACAGTGGCGTTGCTTATGCTGCAGATAAAATCGACATTACTGATAAAGTATTGAAATTGTTAGGTAAAAAATAATTTAAAGTTAATATTTAGTCACTAAAAGTAATTTTTAGGGTAATAGCTATGAGTAAAAATTACGCGCTTAGTGATATTGTAGATGCATTAGGTGGTCGTATTGTTGGTGATAATACGACCATTATTTCACGAGTTTCTTCCCTACAAAATGCCAGTTCTGGCGACATTTGCTTCATTAACGATGCCAAATATCTAAAAGCGCTGTCTGCTAGCCAAGCCAGTGCGTTTGTTTTAAGAGAGAAAGACGCTGAGTTAACTTCACTACCAAGAGTTATCGTAGAAAATCCTTATGCATATTTTGCTAAGGTATCGGTATTTTTAAATCCACCTGCAGAACACTTATTAGGCATCGCACCAAGTGCGGTTGTTGATACAAGTGCTACTATTCCAGAAACGTGTAGTGTTTCAGCATTAGCTATGATTGGTGCCAATGTAGTGCTAGGGAACAATGTAGTTATCGGCAGTGGTTGTGTAATTGAAAATGACGTAAAAATTGCCGACAATACCCGCTTAGAACCTCACGTCACAATTAAACACCATTGCGTCATTGGACAAAATTGTCATATTTTTTCTGGCGCCGTAATCGGCTCAGACGGCTTTGGCTATGCAGAAGAAGCTGGTATATGGCTTAAGATCCCACAGGTTGGACGGGTCATCATTCATGATTATGTCGATATAGGCGCCAATACTACGGTTGACCGTGGTGCGTTAGATGACACAATTATTGAGGAGGGGGTTAAGTTAGATAACCTTATTCAGATAGGCCACAACTGCGTGATTGGCGCACACACGGTGATTGCAGGGTGCACGGGGATTGCAGGTAGCGCAAAAATTGGTAAGCATTGCAAGATTGGTGGTGCCGCCATGATATTGGGACATTTAGAGATTGCAGACCATGTGACTATCTCGCCAGGCAGCATGATTACACGCTCATTGCCTACTGCTGATACTTATACAGCACTAATGCCATTTCAAACACATAAAGCATGGCTTAATACAGCTGCAAAAATTCGTCATTTAGATGACCTATCAGACAAAATTAAACAGCTTGAAAAAGCGCTAGCTCTGTTAAAATCTAACCATTAAAAACTATAGAAAATAAATACTATTGAAAATATAGTCATCATCTATAAGAAGCATAATCTATCAGAAGTAAGTTGAGGCAATAATGACCACTAATATCGAATCTACCAGCATGGACATCCATGAAATCCTTGAGCATCTCCCTCATCGTTATCCTTTTGTACTGATAGACCGTATTGTTTCGCTGGAGTTAGGTAAAGAAATCACAGCGTTAAAGAATGTGACTATCAACGAACCTTTCTTTCCTGGTCACTTTCCTCACCATCCTGTCATGCCTGGTGTGTTAATCGTGGAGGCAATGGCGCAAGCTGCTGCAGTATTATCATTTAAAACGATGGGTGCAAAGCCGAGTGATGACTCTGTTTACTATTTTGCAGGTATAGATAGTGCACGTTTTAAAAAGCCAGTATCTCCAGGTGACCAAGTCATTTTAAACGTTAAAATTGACCGCATTCTAAAAGGTATATGGAAGTACTCAGGCATAGCACGTGTAGATGGTGTGGTCGTTGCCGAGGCGGAAATGATGTGCATTTTAAAAACGATAGAGAAAAAAGAAAAATAAGTGATGTCAGTAACAAAAATCCATCCAACGGCTATCATTGATGCCAAGGCTGAACTAGATTCTAGTGTGGAAATTGGCCCATATTCTACTATTGGTGCGGATGTCAGAATTGATGCGGGCACGCGTGTAGCGGGTCACGTGATTATTAATGGTCCAACAACCATTGGAAAAAACAATCAAATATTTCAATATTCATCACTAGGTGAAGCGCCTCAAGATAAAAAATATCGAGATGAGCCAACGCTATTAGAAATAGGTGATAACAACACTATTCGCGAGTTTTGCACATTTAATCGCGGCACAATTCAAGATAAAGGCATGACTAAAATCGGTAGTGACAATTGGATTATGGCCTACGTTCATATTGCGCACGACTGCGATGTTGGCAATCACACTATTCTCGCGAACAACTCATCATTGGCTGGTCATGTAGACATTCACGACCATGCAATATTAGGCGGCTTCACGCTGATTCATCAATTTTGTAAAGTTGGCTCACATGTAATTACTGCGGTAGGTTCGGTTGTGTTCAAAGATATTCCTCCTTACGTAACAGCTGCGGGCTATGATGCTAGACCACATGGCATTAATGCTGAGGGGTTGAAGCGTCGCGGCTTTAGTGCCGACAGCATTTTACAAATCAAACGTGCGTATAAAGCTTTATATCGCAATGGCCTTACTCTAGATGAAGCTAAAGTTGAACTTGCAGCGATGCAAGCTACCACCCCCGAAATCGGTTTGCTGACTGATTTCTTGAATGTCTCAACACGCGGCATCGTCCGTTAATTTATTATTATGGTGAGAATAGGTATTGTTGCTGGAGAAGCTTCAGGTGATTTGCTTGGCAGTCACCTGATGCAAGCATTAAAGTTAAAACGCTCTGATATTGAGTTTGTCGGCATAGCAGGGCCAAAAATGATGGGTGAGGGCGCTCAGTCGCTTTTTCCTATCGAGCGATTATCGGTACGTGGTTATGTAGAGGTCATTAAACATTTGTTTGGGCTGCTTAGATTACGCCGTCAATTGCTAAATCATTTGCTCACCAATCGCATTGATTTATTCATAGGGATTGATGCACCAGACTTTAACTTTTGGCTTGAAAAGAAATTAAAGAATAAAGGTATTACCGCTATTCATTATGTGAGTCCCTCTGTGTGGGCTTGGCGTAAAAATAGAATTAAGAAAATTAAGCATTCAGTGTCACATATCTTGGCACTATTTCCATTTGAACCTGCGTTATATCAGCATGCTGGTATTCCAGTCACCTATGTTGGTCACCCGTTAGCAGATATATTGCCGTTGGAACCAGATACTACCGCAGCACGTGAACGCTTAAAGCTAAAACCTTCAGCCTTGGTAGTGGCTATGTTGCCTGGTAGCCGTCAAAGTGAAGTGCAGCAACATGCAGAGTTGTTCGTTAAGACGGCAAAATTGATCTATGCAGATTTTCCTAATGCCGTGTTTTTAGTGCCGCTCATCACACGAGAAACTAGACAAATATTTGAATTAGCTATTTTTCACGAAAATGAAAGTCTGCCCATTCAAATACTATTCGGCCATGCGCATGATGCTATGGAAGCTGCAGATGTTGTGATTGTCGCCTCTGGCACGGCCACGCTAGAGGC
>JAYTRW010000269.1:0-1348 GCA_043745985.1 Methylotenera sp. | reverse complement strand
TTTGTTGAATCTAAGCGGCTGCGGCTACAACAATTTTCAATCGCTAGACGAAGAGTCAAAAGCCAGTTGGTCAGAAGTGCTTAATCAATATCAGCGCCGCGTCGACCTAGTGCCTAACTTAGTCAATGTAGTGAAAGGCTATGCAGAGCATGAAAAAGACGTGCTGACGCAAGTCGCAGATGCCCGTTCAAAAGTAGGTAGCATGCAAGTAAATGCTGAGGTGCTGAATGACCCAGAGTTATTTGCTAAATTTCAAGCTGCACAAGCACAAATGAGCTCGGCTTTGTCACGGTTAATGGCAGTTTCTGAAAACTATCCTAACTTAAAAGCAGATCAAGGTTTTAGGGATTTGCAAGCGCAACTTGAAGGGACTGAAAACCGCATTACAGTGGCGCGTAATCGTTACATCGAAACGATTAAGGTTTACAACATTGCGATACGTTCATTTCCGCAAAACCTCACCGCAATGATGTTTGGTTACAAAGCCAAGCCATCATTTACTGTTGAAAACGAAAAGGCGATTTCAGTGGCTCCAACCGTTGATTTTGGCGATAAAAAATAGCCTCTGCAATTAATCAACATTTCTAAATGAGCAGTAAGTGATTACTCACATTAAAGCGAGTTTAATTGCAGTTTGCGCAATGCTGTTATTTGCAACGTGCAATCTGCATGCTGAACTTGTTGCTATTCCATCGCTGCAAACACGCGTCACAGATTTAACGCAAACCCTTACTGCAGAACAGCAAGGCCAGTTAGAAGCCAAGCTCAAGGCTTTTGAACTGGAAAAAGGTAGTCAAGTCGCCGTGTTAATTGTAGCTAGCACCAAGCCAGAAGAAATTGAGCAATATAGTATTCGGGTGGTCGATGCTTGGAAGTTAGGTCGCGAAAAACAGGATGATGGCATTCTCATTTTAGTGGCAAAAAATGACCATAAAATGCGGATTGAAGTAGGTCAAGGCTTAGAAGGTGCGATTCCAGATTTAATAGCGAAGCGCATTATCAGTGAGGTAATGTCACCAAGTTTCAAGCAAGGTGATTTTTATGGTGGGATTAACAACGCTACTGATAAATTGATGGGCTTAATTTCAGGGGAACAACTCTCACCGCCACCACCTCATGCCAATATGAGCTTTGATAATAGCCTAGCGTTTTTTGTCATTGGCTGCATTGTAGTGGGCGCCTTTCTTAGTTCGGTTTTAGGTCGATTTTTTGGCGCAGGCGCTACCGCAGGTATTATTGGAGGTGTCTCTTGGTTTATTTTGGGTACATTAGGGATGTCAATCTTTGTTGGCATCATGGCATTTGTGTTCACCTTGATCATGCCCTATCTCTTTGACGGAACTCGCGG
>JAYTRW010000268.1:0-4533 GCA_043745985.1 Methylotenera sp. | reverse complement strand
TTTGCTTCTTATTGCTGGTTGGCTCTGCGTAGCTTGTATCTGCTCCGTCATAGTCAGCATCATTACTTCTATTTGCCTTCTTAATTGAAGACCTTTTTGGCTCAGCTTCAATCACATCTTCAACAACATTAGACTTTTCTAATATTTTTTTGTTAAACGCTGATGTAGCCACTTTATTATCAAGATGACCAACAACACTCGCTTGATTGACAGTTTGACTCTCTTGTATGGAAACCTCAGGAACAGGTATTGCGACTTCAGCTGGCGTTAGAGTGCTTGGCGGCGGCGATGCTACTGCGACTTGTGGTTGCATAGGCACAATAGGTTTTAGCACTACAACATCTGGCGTGGTGAGACGCTTAATATAGTCATACCCCTGCAAACCCAACAAAACCAACAACGCACCCACCACACCTAAGCTAATCAACGCAAATTTTGAGCTAGGTGCTTTGACTTCTTTATTCGCAACAAATACCTTTGCTGCGGTCTTTTGATTCAACTCATCATTCACCATTTGCAAAGCAGGTGTTGGTCCTGTAGCCGCCGCCTTACTTTTAGCACGTGCGGATTGTAATGCCTCTTGTGTAGAGTTTTGTAATGGTTTTGTCTCTACTGTTGATTTACTGGCAATTTTAGGCGAGGTTTTTGGCTTGGCATATTGGCCAGCCACGAAAGATGTACCCGTTAACCCAGCCTCCTCCTCCAAAGAAAGATTTTGGTCTAGCGGCACACTGACTGTTTTTACACTTGCCTCTAGGGCCTCAACCATGGGAGCCTGCTCAGCAAACTCAGTCTCATGTACTTTATCTTGCGCTTTAGCATCCATAGGCACAAGCTCAAGCGATAAAGACTCGTCAGCCACGTACGCACCCGTTTGCTTTTTGTCTTTCTCCGCCTGCTTATTTTTTTCTAAATGATCTAATGCTTTAATGAGTAAACTCATATAAAAGTTTACCTTTCATTTTCGGCTTCAGCGTCTGAAGCTCGCTCAAGTGCTTGAGTCGGCAAATATTGTTTGTAGTTAGCGAGTTCATCACTCTCTAAACTTGCATTTGTAATCACTGTTGGGCGCAAGAAAATCACTAACTCAGTTTTAGTCGTATTATTATCTTTCGCTTTAAAAGCGTTACCTATTACAGGAACATTAGAAATACCTGGAACACCGTTGTTATTGTTTGAAATTTCATCTTGCATTAGACCACCCAATATCACGGTATTTCCGCTAGGCACCTGCAACATTGATTCCATTTCACGCACGGAAGTCTGTGGTATTACACTCTTAATATCAGCTTTTAAACCTCCATCTCTGGCCTTTAAGTCAGGATTAGGGTCTTGAATTTCATCTGACAACCTTGATATTGTTGGTCTCACGTTCATAGTAACGGTTCCATTTTCGTTCACCTGAGGCGTCACACTCATCCATATACCTATGGGAATGGTATGGGGAGTAGTTGTCACAGTAGAGGGGGCGGTAACATTTCCGTTTGCACCTATTACAGCAGGAGTTGCTGTAATGGTAAAATACACCCTATTTTCCACGGCTTTAAGAATAGCTGTTTGACTGTTTAGCACCATCATCTTAGGGCTCGAAAGCACCTTAGTAGCACCGAAGGTTTGCAATAACTTAACTGATGCAGCTATATTTCCCAATGCAGTTCCCGATTTATACCCCACCACCAAAGAGGGAAGCTTTGATACAACCGTATCAGGTGTAGAGAAAGATGTGTTTTGTTCAAAAGTAAATCCGTTCCCTAAGCGACTCCAGTCTACGCCAGCTTGAAATCTATCATTGAGTTTAATTTCAACAATCGAAGCCTCTATCAGCACTTGGCGCCTGCCACTAGCTTGCACTTTATCTAAGAACTCTTGCACTTTTTCATGTTGGCGCTGTGTGGCACGTACACTTAGCACGCCTGTTTCTTTATTTGGAATAACAGATGCCGCATATAGTTTGCGGTACTCTGTTGCATTACTGTCATTTTTAGCATTTTTACTGGCCAGCTTTGTTGCCTCGAGCGCTTCATTACCAGCACCTGATGCACCTTCTGCGCTACCAGAGTTTAACCCTGTTGTGCCGCCTGCCGAGGCGGAACCTGAACCTGATGCTCGGACAGAGTCATTCATTTTGTAAGATTCGCGAAGAGTTGAATCAGTTACGAGCCTTTTAATTAAAACCTCTTTATCGCTTTCTTGCAAAATACTTTTAATATTTTCAATAAGCGTATCCCAATAATGGTTTTTTGACTCGCTTACTACTTTGGTTTTAGAGGTGTTGTTACTAGCATCAGATGCACCTCCCGTAACAGAAGCACTCGAAGCAATTTCATTACTAACACTCACCTCAGCTGTAGTATCACGACTCATGTTAACGTAATTTACAGCGTAAGTTTTTAGAAATGGAGTGTCTGGCTTAATCGTTAAAACATTATTTTCAATTTTATATGTCAAATCCACTTGCTTAGATAAACGCTCCAAAATAGCAGGTAAGGTCTGATCTACCGCATTCAAGGTAACGTTACCTTGAATCGATGGATGAATATCAATGTTAAGTTTGCTATCGCGCGCAATGGCGAATAGCACCTCTTTGACTGGCGTATCGTAAACAACAATGTTGTAAAGTTGTGCTTTTACCTGTGGCTTTGGTGGGGGTAGATAGGTATTATTGGTGACAGGTTTAGGGATATTGGCTGTTACCGGTTTACTATCGCTTGCACTATTCGAACCCATTTGTGCTTGAGTTTGACCTTTGGCGGTATTTTGTCCATCAATATGGCCATTTGAAGGTGTAATTTTAGATTGGTGCGCGCATGCAGACATGCCTAAAACAAGCATCATGCATAAATGCCCTAATATTTGTTTGTTGTTTAGCACAGTCCCACCCCCAGCTTATTGCTTAAATTACATTCTTTTGTACATTTTGCATAATAACTCAAAAAAAGCAAGAAATATGAACAGAATATCAAATGTTTACAATAAGTTACGTGCTGTATTTATTGCGTTTGATCAATATCCTTATTAATACCTGCAAAAGTGCGTAAGTAAGGTTTGTTATTTTTAATTGGTGTTGGCAGACTTTTAAGTGCGGCTAGCGCTTCGTTGCGTTCTGCAAATTCGCCATACAAAATCACGGTGTAGGTTTCACCATTTTGAGTTTTTCGGTATAAATAAATATTATCTATTTCTAATTGCTGGCTAATTCTATCCAACTCAGCTTTTAATTGATCATCTTTCTTTTGTTCGCCGCTCAGCTTTGCATCTGTTGGTAGCGACTTAATTTGTAATGTAATCGTGCTTGGCGCAGCGCTTAACAAATGGTTTCTAGTGACCTCTAAACGCTTATCTACCAAGGTTTTAGTTTCAGCTACATTGACGGGGGCGGCTGGTATGGCTGTTGGCGCCACAGATGTGGCGGCTGGCGCAGTTACTGCTTGATTATTTAGGGTAGGCTGAACGACACTTGCAGGTGCAGCTGGACTTGCCAATGACACCGTGGCTGTCGGCTCAACAACCGCAGCATTGGGGTTCGGCGCGGTTATATTACTCGCAACAGGCGTGTTAACAGCAGCCACTGGCGCTTCAATTTTTGCTTTTTTGGACTGAGCAACAACGACAGTGTTAATGGCTGCAACTTTTGACTGATGTTGATATTGCCACCATGCATAGCCCATCGCTATTGCCAAAAGGCCTATCAACACACTCGCACCTATAAAATATTGCTTGTAATTAGTTGTTTTACGACCAAACTCACTGTCTTGAATTGCCGCTTTCACATGTTTTGGTGTGACCTGATAAAGATTATCTGCATAAGCGGCTAATAGCGACTTATCTGCCAAGATATTCACCCGTCGCGCTAAACCCTCTGCTGCGGCTGAAAGCTTTTTAATCGCGGCATCAGAAAACAGATGCGGCCCATGATACCCAGCGGCACGAAGGCGCAAAATAAGATATTCGCCGATCTCTTTAGTACCTAAAGGTTCTAAATGAAAACCATGCGTAATGCGTTCACGCAACTGGCGGATATGCGTCTCACTCAGGTTAGCGTCAAGCTCGGGCTGGCCAAATAACACGATTTGTAGCAGCTTATCTTGCTTAGTTTCCAAGTTTGATAATAGTCGAATTTCCTCTAGCGTCGCTAGCGGCATGCCTTGCGCCTCTTCTACAAAAATCACTACTTGCCGACCTTCGGCATGGCGATTGAGCAAATGTGCTTGCAAAAGCTGCATGACTTTTAGGCGATCTGCATTTTTAGGCACTTTGAGCTGCAGCTCAAAAGCAATCGCGTGCAACACGTCTTCTGGCGCTACACTTGGGTTAGCTAAATAAATGCTTTCAATTTTCTCTGGTAGGATGGTTTGCAACATGCGGCAAAGCATCGTTTTACCACTGCCGACTTCACCGACTACTTTGATGATACCTTCACCGTTGGTGATGGCATAAACTAGCGCATCTAATACGGCGCCACGATTGCCGCCCGAGAAGAAAAAGTCCGTATTCGGGGTGATTTTGAATGGCGGCTCTTTTAAGCCAAAGTGC
>JAYTRW010000267.1:0-1356 GCA_043745985.1 Methylotenera sp. | reverse complement strand
CTTTAATGATAGATTGTCTGGTGACGCCAAGTATCCCTGCTTCTCGGTCTAGTGACTCAATCATCCATGTTGGGAAGTCAACATTGACGCGTTTTTGTTCTTGTAGAACGCGCTTTGCTTTTGATAAGTCAAGAGACTGTGTGATGTCAATATCTTCGTCAAACTGTTGGTCAAAATCTTTAGCTTTCATATAAGGCAACCTCCTCGGTGCGTGAGCGACGAACAGAAATAAGTCTGATATTTGTACCTCTGTATGTAATAACGGCCGACCAATACCTTCCGTTAATGATGCCTACCATCAGGAATCTTGGTTCATCTTCTGTTTTTGCGGGTATTTCCAACAAACTTGAGTCGTTCCACAATGCTTGAGCATCAATGAAGTTAATGCCGTGTTTCAGAAAATTAGCCTGACTCTTCGCTTCGTCGAATTCAAAAGTTATCATGGTATATAAATTATACCTTTATGGTGTAAAAGTCAAGGTTGGCTAGTTGTGCTCTAACGTCTGAGTTAAGGGGCTGGCTGCAAGCCAGTCCCGCTTGAACGATGGGTTAGGGTAAAAAGTAACTTGGAACAGCCCAAGATACCAACCACACTAACCTCACTTTAAAAAATGGTGGTAAAACCACCAAGCTAAAAATAACCTAAAACCTTTACGGCTTACGTCGTGCTGAACTGAGCTCACAAATTACGGCAACAAAGCATGGCATGACGGAAACGGACAGAACGATTATTGCCTAAAACCACCAACCTTGCCAACAACAGCAAACCCAAACACTAAAATAAACCTAAAAACGATGCTCTGTGAGGCAAACCCAGCGCGTCTCTCAGAGCACTGCTTTTGAACTAAGCCCTAACGTTTGAATTCACCGGTGATGCGCGGCTTTATCGCGCAGCGTCCGGTGGAATGATGGGTTGGGCGTCTGTCTCACGATACACCTGACAAGCTGCTATCGCAGAGACTTGACGAAGCCAAGCTCGATGGCCAGGAAAAGCCCGGTGACGAATACACTGTGTTGGAGTCTTTCGCCGTTTCCAGATGCGAAAAGATCAAAAGCTTCTGCGTAAATGAACCACCCGATGATTGTGGCAACGAATAGCCAGAATTTCACATTGGAGCGCCGCAGGATAGCTCGATGAGTGGCATTAGTTTCTTCCTCAGTCA
The DNA here is from genome assembly GCA_043745985.1 of Methylotenera sp. GTDB lineage: Bacteria > Pseudomonadota > Gammaproteobacteria > Burkholderiales > Methylophilaceae > Methylotenera. The sequence goes on along the minus strand of JAYTRW010000267.1, from coordinate 193 downwards.
GTGCCATTGGAATAGAAACACCTCTCTCGCTAAGAATGCATTTGGCAATATCCGAAGCTTCGGGAATAAGTTCGTTGCGATAAAACGCGCCTTGTAGATCCTCGGTGCTACGTTCACGAAGCCGCTCTTCCAAGTCATGCATAGAAATGCTCCTGTAAATGATGGCGACCTGAAAGAGACGCCCAACGTTTGA
>JAYTRW010000266.1:0-1363 GCA_043745985.1 Methylotenera sp. | reverse complement strand
ACGCACTAGTTTAGCCTAGTCAATACTCAGTCAATATAGAGAAAAAATATCATGACAGAAAACTCAATCAACATACCTTTAGAAAGCCGACAAGTTCCCGCAGGTAATGCTTGGGCTTGGATTGTGAGTGGCTTTAATTTATTTAAAGCCAACCCAGTGATGTGGATTGTGATTTTGCTGATTTATTTAGCAATCATTATTCCTATCTCACTAATCCCTGTGATTGGCTCTGTGGTCAGTACCTTATTGGCGCCGGTCTTTGCGGCAGGCATGATGTGGGGCTGCAAAGCACTCGTGCTAAAACAAGATTTAGAAATCAACCATTTATTTGAAGGTTTTAAGAAAAATACCGCGCAACTCATTTCAGTAGGTGGTATTTACATGCTGAGCCTGCTAGTGATTATGGTGATGGTGGTTTTAACTCTGGATAAAGACACCATTGAGTTGTTAATGAAAGGTAAAGAGGTTAGCCCAGCGCAAGCCAACGCCATGGTGTTGCCGATGTTAACCGCTATGCTTTTTATACTGCCGATACTAATGGCTTACTGGTATGCACCAGTGCTGATTGGATTACACAATCTCAAAGTATTAGAAGCGATGAAGTTGAGCTTTATTGCCTGCCTAAAAAACATACTGCCGTTTTTGTTATACGGTTTTATTTTTATGGTGATATTAGTCGTTGCGATTATTCCGTTTGGCTTAGGTTTGGTTGTTGCTATACCCGTGATGATGACCAGTTTGTATACTAGTTACGTGGATGTTTTTAGCATCACAGAAACAGCCGATTAGACCACGCCACTTAAATTAAGTAGTGTGTTGATTAGTTTAAATTGGAGTGAGTTTAGCAAACTCTAGCGCTAACCACTTCAAACCTTCGCGACCAAAATTCACCTGCACACGCATGTCACTGGCGTTGCCTTCGTAACTTACTACCACGCCATTTCCAAACTTAGTATGTGCAACTTGCTGGCCAATTTTCCACGGCATGGCGTTTTTCTGGGTACTGCTTTGTTGCTTACTCATCATGGCTGGCAGCTCGCTGTAGTCACGGTTACTACCAGACCTAGCGACAGGTTTGCTGTTTAAACGCTTGAGTAGTTCTTCTGGAATTTCATCTAAAAATCGCGATGGAATGCCATAGCGTACTTTGCCATGTAGCATGCGGCTTTGTGCGTGGCTCAAGTAAAGCCTTTGTCTGGCGCGAGTGACTGCTACATACATCAAGCGGCGTTCTTCCTCTAAGCCAGCGTTCTCATACAAACTTTGCTCATGCGGGCATAAGCCTTCTTCTAGGCCACTAATAAACACAGCTTTAAATTCAAGGCCTTTGGATGCATGTACCGTCATCAACTGCAAGGCTTCG
>JAYTRW010000265.1:0-1363 GCA_043745985.1 Methylotenera sp. | reverse complement strand
CGCTAGCACGAAAAAATTCATTCACAATTATTTACACATGTTGTAATACTTTGAAAATTACTTGTTACCTATTGACTATAATCAATTTTTTCAATTATAGTGATCGTATGGATGCGGACTTAAAAGCGTTAGAAGAAAAATTATCAGGCTTAATTTCATTGTGTAGTGATTTACGCAGTGAAAACGCGCAGTTGCGCCTTGATTTAAATGCAACACAAAATGATGCCGCATTGTTGAAAGCAAACATGGCGCAAGCCAGCGAACGCATTGAAGCCTTGATGGAGCGCCTGCCTTAACGCAGGTTTGAGTAAGTAAAATGAGCGATACAAAAGGCGTAGATGTCAATATCATGGGGCGAGATTTCACGGTATCGTGTACCGATGAAGAGCGCCCAGGTTTGATTAACGCGGTTAATTTTCTAGATAAAAAAATGCGTGATATACGCGATAGCGGTAAAGTGATTGGCGTAGAGCGTATTGCGATGATGGCGGCGCTAAATTTGGCGCATGAGTTGCTCAATAGTAAAAGTGGTACTGTGGATGTAGGTGATTTCAAACGCAGAATCACGAATATGCAAGATCAAATTGATAAAGTCTGCGCTACAAAATAAATATTTCAATTGTCATAAAATTACACCTTAACAATAGTAAAATTAATTCAATCGTTTTAGTAAAAAATCAGTAGATTATTTAACTGAAACAAAAATAAAAATCCCAGTTTTAAAGTTTGTTCTCTGCGGTGCGGTTTAAGCTAATAATTCCTTGAACTAGTTTATAGCATCGGTTTTGGTCATTCGAGTGTTGTGTGCACGCCTTAAGTTGAGTGTTCTTTTAAGAGCCTCTTGGTGGGTGTACCTAATGCGCTCTAGGCCGTTACCACTTGAGCCTTTTTGGTTCAGGATGCTGGCTTAGGCTAATCCGTGGAGAACTCCTCCTTATTTATCGCAGTTCGTGATATTTCAAATCCGCTAAGCTTACAATTTCCAAGCATCTAGCATGGCATGCTTCTAAGATGACTGGTGGTGCGAAGCCTGCTTCTGAAGCCTCTAGCCAGCGTGCGGCACATACACACCAGCGGTCACCCGCTTTTAATCCTTCAAAGCCATACTCTGGGCGCGGTGTGCTCAAATCATTGCCTTGAGAGATTGAAAACGCTAAAAACTCATCAGTCATTTGTGCGCATACGGTGTGGCTGCCGCTATCGTCCACGCCAGTTTCGCAGCAGCCTGATCTGGTAAAGCCTGTTAATGGATCTAAACTGCAAACTTGTAATGCGGTACCAAGTACGTTTTTATCTTGTGGTTTTGCCATCATTTATCTCTGCTTAAATTTTTATAATTGAATTTAGTTATAGATTATCATAT
>JAYTRW010000264.1:0-1363 GCA_043745985.1 Methylotenera sp. | reverse complement strand
CAATGGCGCCTGCTGGTGATTTTTCCATAAAGGCATCGTAAATCTCGCGCTTAACGGCTACCGCACCCATCGGTACAACGCCGTTGGTGAGGCCTTTTGCACAGGTAATGATGTCTGGAGTCACCTCAAAATAATCAGCACCAAACTTAGTGCCAAGTCGCCCAAAGCCAGTAATCACTTCATCAAAAATTAGCAGAATTCCATATTGAGTACATATTTCACGTAGGCGTTTTAAGTAGCCTACTGGCGGTACCACTACGCCAGCAGAACCTTGCATAGGTTCTACAATCAGCGCGGCAATGGTCGATGGGTCATGCAGCGTGAGTATGCGTTGCTCAAATTCATTGGCTAAGGCAATTCCGCCATCGGCAGGTACGCCTTTGGTAAATGCGTTTTTTGCAATATCTAATGGTTGGCGAATATGGTCAACGCCAGCTAAGCCATTGCCAAAGGCTTTACGATTACCAGCGATACCGCCTACGGCAATACCACCAAAATTTACGCCGTGATAACCACGCTCACGGCCAATTAGCTTGTTGCGTAAAGGGTTGCCACATACTCTGTGGTAGGCGAGGGCTATTTTAAGTGCCGTATCTGCAGATTCTGAGCCTGAGTTAGTGAAGAAAATGCGATCTAATCCCGCGGGCATATAGGCTGCAACTCGTTCCGCCGCTTCAAAAGCTAATGGATGGCTAGATTGAAACGCAGGTGCGTAATCCAGTGTTAATAATTGGTTGCCTACTGCCGTGGCAATTTCAGTACGTCCATGCCCCGCTGGCACACACCACAAACCAGCGGTGCCATCGAGAATCTGTCTATCGTCTATGGAGGTGAAGTAATTGCCTTTAGCTGCCTTAAATAGCCGTGGCATGGACTTAAATTGCCGATTCGCAGTGAATGGCATCCAATAGTGTGACATATTAGGCAGATTAATTGGGTTGCTTTGAGACATGATGGTTTTTCTAAAAACTCAAATATGATGAGTATATTCAGATGTTTAGTAAACTATGTCAATACTGGTTTTTAATGAAATTAAGCGATTGATTTTATTGGTTTTAATTATGTAAGTGATATTGTATATTTAACACTTTAAACACACTAAAATTGAGCAGGTATAAATATGGAAGTAGATTTAGGCGCAAGGCTAAGAATTGTTCGCTTACGTCATCAACTCTCGCAGCGTGCTTTGGCGAAAAAGGCTGGGGTAGCTAACGCGACAATTTCATTGATTGAATCTGGTCAGACTAGCCCGTCAGTCAGTGCGCTTAAGCGCATACTTGCTGGTATTCCAATGACTTTGGCTGAGTTTTTCTCAGATGAGTTGCCGAATATGCAAAGTGAAGTATTTTACCGTGCTGAATCA
>JAYTRW010000263.1:0-4593 GCA_043745985.1 Methylotenera sp. | reverse complement strand
TTAGCAAAGAAACTAGGGTTCAATAAAGAGTCTTTGGTGTTATAAAGCAATGTCTGATTAGACATATCCACTATATCGCCACCTGCTTCGTGTAATACACAGTATGCCGCTGCAGTGTCCCATTCTGAGGTAGGGCCTAATCTTGGATAGACGTCCGCCAAACCTTCTGCCACCAAACAGATTTTTAGAGAGCTGCCCATGCTAATTAGTTCAGGGGCGACACCACTGGCACTTTCTAAATTGTGCATGAATTGTTGCATTTTTTCATTGGTATAAGAGCGGCTACCAGCTACAGTCGTCTGATTTAGATTTAATACTCGCGTATGAATATTTTGAGGGCTGTTTTTAGAGTCGTTTACATCAAGCTGCTTATAAGCACCGTGACCATGGCTGGCGTAATACAACAAGCCTGTTACTGGGGCGTACACGACACCGAGTACAGGCTGATGCTGATCTATAAAAGCAATGTTAACGGTAAATTCACCATTCCTTTTGACGAACTCACGCGTGCCATCTAATGGGTCTATCAGCCAGTATTGTTGCCACTGGCGCCGTGTTTCGAAAGCTATGCTATCAGACTCTTCAGAAATGATAGCAATATCTGGTGTGAGTTTGCTTAAAGCCTGAATAATCACTTGGTGTGCGGCTAAATCAGCCTGAGTAAGCGGTGAGTTATCCTCTTTTTTAACGACATTAAAGTCAGTTGAATATACTTGCATGATGGCATCACCAGCAGCTTTCGCGATAACGATGACTTGCTCAATATATTGATGATAGCTCATTAAAAGCCTTAAGCCAGCAGAACCAGTAAGCCAGCTTCATCTAGTATTACTAAGCCAAGCTCCTGTGCTTTATCCAACTTACTTCCGGCATCACTGCCTGCAATGACAAAGTCTGTTTTCTTAGAGACACTACCACTCACTTTACCGCCAACTGCCTCTATCATTTCCTTAGCCGCATCGCGCGATAAATTAGGTAAGGTGCCAGTGAGCACAAATGTTTTGCCAAGTAAATGTCCTGTGGCTAACTGCTTGCCTTCGGTTTCAGCCCATGTAATACCGGCTTTTTGTAGCGCTTGAATCACCTCTTGATTATGCTGTTCACCTAGAAAGTTGCTGATAGATTCAGCCACCACTGGCCCAACATCATTCACTGTTAATAACGCCGAGGTGTCAGCTTGCATTAGCGCCGATAAATTACCAAAGTGTTTGGCTAAATCTTTAGCAGTAGCCTCACCGACGTTGCGCATACCAAGCGCATAGATAAAGCGTGCTAACGTGGTTGTTTTGCTGTGATCCAGCGCATCTAATATGTTTTGCGCAGATTTAGTCGCCATGCGATTTAAGTTGCTTAATGACTCTAAATTTAGTTGATAAATATCAGCCAGCGTACGTACTAAATTTGCTTCGACCAGCTGATCAACTAACTTTTCGCCAAGTCCTTCAATATCCATTGCACGCCGTGAGGCAAAATGTGTAATCACTTGTTTACGTTGCGCGGGACAAAACAACCCACCCGTACAACGTGCCACCGCTTCATCGACTTGCTTTAAAATATGCGAGCCGCATTCTGGGCAAACTAATGGCATTTCAAAGCGACGAGCATTCTCAGGACGCCTTTCCAGCACCACGCTAACAACTTCTGGAATTACATCCCCTGCCCTGCGCACGCTCACTGTATCGCCAATATGCACATCTTTACGTCGCACTTCATCTTCATTATGCAATGTAGCATTGGTCACGGTGACCCCGCCCACAAATACGGGTGCTAACCTTGCTACGGGCGTAATGGCGCCAGTGCGCCCTACTTGCACATTAATATCTTCCACGATGGTTAATGCCTCTTGCGCAGGAAACTTATGTGCAATGGCCCAACGCGGGGCGCGCGAAACAAAACCAAGCTCATTTTGCTGATTGAATTGATTAACTTTATAAACTACCCCATCAATATCAAATGGTAATTTGTGGCGTAGCTGTCCAATCTTTTGATAATAAGCACGTAAACCAGATACTCCTATAACCAGTTGCCGCACTTCGCTGACAGGAAAATACAAACTCGCTAAATAATCCATCGCCATGCTATGGCTGCTTAACGTTGGAACTCCATCTGCCACACCTAAGCCGTAGGCAAAAAAACTCAGTGGGCGTGTAGCAGTGATTTTTGCATCTAGTTGACGCAAGCTACCAGCTGCAGCATTCCGCGGGTTGGCAAACAGCTTTTCACCTTTGGCCAACTGTGCTTGGTTAAGTTTTTCAAAGTCACGCTTAAACATCAACACTTCGCCGCGTACTTCTAACAGCTTAGGCGCTTGCTCACAATTAAGCCGCATTGGGATTGAATGTACGGTGCGCAAATTATGCGTTACATCTTCACCAGTATAGCCATCGCCGCGAGTTGCGCCTTGCGTAAAGATGCCATTTTCATAAGTTAACGTAATGGCCAAGCCGTCAAACTTCGGTTCAACAGCATACTCAACTTGCGCTTGCCCAAGTGCTTCGCGAACGCGTTTATCAAAAGCTTCCAGCTCACTATCCTCAAACGCATTATTGAGCGATAGCATGGCTTGTCTGTGCGTAATACTATTGAAGGCATTGACTGCGGAACCGCTTACACGTTGCGTTGGTGAGTCTATGGTAATTAAAGTGGGATGTTGCTGCTCAATACTTTGCAAGTCGCAGTAGACGCGGTCGTATTCACTATCAGGTACAGATGGGGCATCTAGCACATAATATTCGTGATCATACTGGGCCAAGAGTTGACGCAACTGCTGGCAGCGTAACGACAATTTAGACTGCCCTGAACTTGCAAATAAGTCTGCTTGCGCTAAAGGATCTAACATAAACTGTCTAACATGTGATGACCAAAATACTTGTAATTAATTACAACGGTTAATAACTGAAGTGCGTTAAGAGAATAATCTATACGCGCTATCAGATCCTGGAACGATGCCACGCACCAACATAGTGGCCTGTAACACTTTAATTTGCTGACGAATCTTCTCGATCTGAATATCGCCCAATACTTTATTATTACTATCCACCAGCGTTGCATTTAGAGCTATTTCCATTTGTCGCGCTATTTGTATCATCTGAGTGAAGGTTTCAGCAGAGTGTTTAACATGCGGAATATCTAATTGAAAAGTAATGCCTTTAACCACTGATGCTCTAAGCATTTCTGCACTAAATGGATGATCTTCACGATTAAACATCACAAAAGATGGGTGTTGTTTGTTAGCGATATCATCAGTTGATTGGTCGAAGTATTTAAAAGAGCCATCTGAGGCGAGGGTTAAACCTTGTGCCTCAGCCAGTCCACGTAGCTTAGTACCAGTAAACGCACCACTTTCACCATGCACCAAATGAAAACCAATGGTTTTATCCACCTCAATACAAAATAAATCTAATGAATTTGCCGTATTAAGTGCATCGCCCGCATTTTGCCATTCCACATGGCCATTAATATCTAGCCCAAGTGTTTCAACCGCCAATTGAAAGCGATTTAACGTGCTGCGATCAACCGCTCCACCACGGTCTGCAAGCTGCATACTGCATGACACTTTTGAAATCAATTTATTCAAAGCCTCTTGATTAGATTGCATCTCTTTAAGCACATGCCATTTTTTGTCGGGATCTAGAACGTGCACAAAAATTGGTTTATCAAAGTTATCAAATAATGAGGTCAACGCCTGATTTAGTGCGCTAACGGGAGTATCTGTAGACAAATACAATAAAGCCGTTAAATCCATTTGCCCATGTAGCATATCGGGCAATCTTACTGAAGTTTCTATAGGAGGATGATTTTTTGCTTGTTGATTTTTTTCAACTGGCTTTTCAGTTGGATCCTGATGAGTTAAAGTTTGGTCAAATGCTGTTTTGAAGTCACTAGTTTGAGTAATTTTATCGTCTGCCAATGGTGCTTTTTGATGATAATCTTGTTTACTAGATCCAGAAACTAATCTATCTAATTTTGAATTGATAAGATGACTATAAGTATCGTCAATTGACTCTTCCTTTTGCATTAGCAACCCTGCTGCATTTTCATTTGGTAGCTCTACAAATCTATCAGACTCTTCATAGTTTGTTTGTAATGACTGCTTGTTAACTGTAGTGATTTCATCGATAGAGAAATGGCTATTAGATCTGTTATCTAATGTACTGTTTGAAGCACTATCAAATGCATTGGTATCAAATTTTGGCTCATTCAAATTGCGCGCATCAAAACTCGGTTCATAAGCATTGAGCTCATCAAAGCCAGTATTAGCTAAATCAGCTTCATCTGAATTTTCGTCACCCAGCAAAGCATCTCTTTGCAAGGGTGAAAAGCTCTTTTCCACTTGATTGTGGAATCGTCTTTCCTGCCACCAATTAATAATAAGCACTGCTAGAATAATCAGCGCACCTATGGCGATTAAGGCTATTTGCAATTCACTCATTTACATTTAACTTTCAAAATTGCTCTCATCATTATTGAGTTCGTATTACTTTTAATCATTGCTATATTGCTTATGTATGCTGCCAATTAAACCGTGACTTCTTCCATCATACGAACCGCAGCTTCCATATCCACATCCACAATACGTGAAACACCAGACTC
>JAYTRW010000262.1:0-4603 GCA_043745985.1 Methylotenera sp. | reverse complement strand
ACGTTTACGATGTGATGCCAGTAGCAGTATTGGTGGGTTGCATGTACAGCTTAGGGCAACTGGCGCGCTACTCTGAGTTGGTAGTGTTAAGAGTGAGTGGGCTATCTATTTTTGATATTGCCGTTTTACTCTTAAAAATTGGTGCTATATTTACCATCATTACTTTTTTAATAGGTGAGCTTGTCACACCATTTAGTGAAAAAACGGCACAGCGCATGCGTATCAAAGCCACCGACTCCGTTGTTGCTCAAGAATTCAGGTCTGGCCTTTGGGTCAAGGATGGCAATAGCTTTATCAACGTTGAAGAGGTTCTACCAGACGCAACATTGCTCAACGTACACATCTTTGACTTTGATAAAAATGCAAAGCTTATCACTGCACGGAATGCTAAATCGGGTGAGTTTAAACATGAGTCTTGGAAGCTCAAGGATGTAACAGATACCAGCTTCGGCAAAGACTCTGTAAAAGTAAGCCAATCAGCAGAGGCAACGTGGCACTCTTTGATTCGCCCAGAGCTGCTTAATGTATTACTCATCATGCCAGAAAAAATGTCTGCTTGGAATTTATATACCTACATCAATCATTTAAGCGTTAATAAACAAAAAACGACACGTTACGAAGTAGCACTTTGGGCCAAAATGATTTATCCCTTAGCCTGCATGGTCATGGTGGTTTTAGCGCTGCCGTTTGGCTTTTTGCAACAACGGGATGCGGGTGCTAGCACCAAGATTTTTGTGGGAATTATGCTCGGAGTCATGTATCAAATACTCAATCGCGTGTTTGCACACTTAGGGCTGCTCAATGACTGGCCGCCATTATTTAGCGCCATCATGCCTACTGTTATGTTTTTGATGGCGGGTGTGGCGATGCTGCATTACGTGGAGCGTAGATAATTCTATTTTTGAGCAGCCTATCGTGCAAAAACAGTCTGTCACAATCAACAATAATCCACAGAAAACCTAAACCGAAGAGTATCAAGCTAAGGCTGGCTAGCACATATCTGGCAATCGCCTCTTTTAATGGCAACCGCTGCGCATCTTGATTAAGCAGCTTTAACTGCCAAGTTTGCATAGCAAGCGTCTGCCCTTTTCTCCGCCAACACCAAACAAAATATACACCCGCAGCCAGCCATAAAAACAGCTGTAATAAGTATCGTTTAATGCCTGTTGTCGCCTCACCTAGCAATAAAACAAAAATGGCTGTAACCGCTAATGATAGTGCAATCACGACTAACGCCTCGTAAAGAAGACAAGCCCCAAGCTTAAAGAAACTTGGGGCTGTTGTTTGTGTCACTTGCTCAATTTGCATAGGGAATCATTTGTATCGCTAATTCAGTTAACTTATCAATTAATTTAAATCTGCATCCTTATAGGTATCTGGTGAGTCAGCGCGCAACCTAGCTCTTTCTGACTCTGGCAATTTTTGATACTCCAGCCATTTTTGACGCAACTCATTCTTTTTATCGGTTGGTAGAGACTGAAACTGCTGATGGGTTTTTCTTGCATTCTCGCGCTCATATGGCGTCATGCGGCTCCAATTGGTAAGCCGTTTTTGTACTAAATCTTGCTTGCTCGGACTCATTTTTGGGTAATCACGTGCTATATCCAGCATTTTCTCACGCTGCCAAGGGCGTAGAGTATCCCACTCAGAGGCTAAAGGATTTAATATTTGTCTCTGCCCATCATTCAATTGCGCCCAAGTCACGTTAGTATTATCGGCTAACGCCGCATGGTTAAACATCAATCCACTGACTAAGAGCACAGCTGAAAATACTGCGACGAGTTTTAATCTCGCTTGGAAACTAACCATGTATCAAACCCCTTATCTGCAAATGCTTCTGGTGGCAATTCAGACGCCAACAGGAATGCATCACTATTTTCTAAATTATTATCTGCATTAAATTTTTGTGCGGCAAAAAATGTAAGTAACATAGCACCAACAATAAGGGCAGCTGACATCAATCGATGCTGCTCAAAATAGCTGCCGAAACCATGCCCTACCCATTGCAAGACGTTGCCACTTTGATTGACACCTTGGCTGATCTCTAATTTATTGACCGCGAAACCACGCGCTTCTGACAAACGTTGCAAAGTAGCGGCATTCAAATGTTGCGCGTTATCATTCAGCAAGCTTGCTGCTAGTTTAGCGACCTGCTCATCCCCAATCAGGTCGTTATTTATTTGACTGTTTTGCATATCTTTTTGAGTATCCATAGCTCACCTCCTAGCCTTTTGAGCCTTCGTTGGTTAACATTAAACTTGATAGGCCTAATTTTTCTAGACCTTGTTTCTTCAATTCTATCGCCAATGAGTGAACGGCCCGAGAACAGTGCGTTTTAACGCTTCCGTCTGAGCAACCCATGACTTTTGCCGTTTCAGCAACATCCATCTCTTCCCAGTAACGCAGCACAAAGGCTTCTCGTTGACGCGCTGGGAGTTTTTCTAAAGCCGCTTCTATTAACTTAATGGTCTGGCTGCGCTCGAGCTGCGCAGCTGGCTCATCACTGTCATCTTCTACATCTATCGTTTCTAATGGATCACGCTCTTCGCCATCTTCACCACCACCAAAGGAGGATAATAAAGTCGTCCATAAATTTCTAACCTTTTGCCTGCGCCAAAAGTCTCGCATAGTATTTTGCAAAATACGTTGAAACAACATCGGTAGTTCTGCCGCAGGCTTATCACCATACTTTTCAGCAAGCTTCATCATCGCGTCTTGCACAATGTCTAGCGCGGCATGATCATCGCGCACAGCATAAGCCGTCTGCTTAAAAGCACGACGCTCTACTGTCTCAAGAAAGTCTGAAAGTTCTCTAGCTGTTGCCATTGCGCTTATGGTTGATTGATTTTTTATAAATTGTTAACGCAGTCATTATCGAAAGTATATCAGGTTTACATTTTGAACTAGACCAAGCTTTGGTTACAATCATATCAATTATTTAACAGGTGCAAAATCTTATGTGGCGACTGATTTTTTTTGGGATTATCATTTATTTACTGATCGTTGCGTATAAACGCAGCAGCGCTGGCGCAAAAAATGATGATAAGAATATGAAGAAAGACTCGCCCGCAAAAGAGCCGGAAATAGAAAGTATGGTGCAGTGCGCTTCATGTGCAGTGCATTTACCGAGGTCAGAAGCTTTTATGGTCAATAGTGTTTTTTACTGTAGCAAAGCACACATTCCTAAATAACGCCCAACAGTGTCGCCATCAAAATTGAAACCTAACGAATTAAATATAGAAACGCTCAATACTAAGGTCAAACAAAGTCTTGCAGACTCTATTGATCTATCGCTACAGCGCCATGCAATCAACATACTCAATGTATTTCGCTTTGTTTTAAGTATAGTTTTTATCGTTTCCTACCTTTACTTGGGTAAGGACTCCATATGGCAAGGCGGCTACGCCATACTCACCTTCAAGCTGTCCATTGCTTACTTCATCTTTAGCATCTTTATTTTGTTCATAAGCCCACTAAAGTCTGATGTGTATCGGCTATCCCTACCACTTCAAATCACGGCTGATATTGTTTTTATTATTTTGTTCATGTTTGCTGCTGGTGGTATCACTAGTGGTTTAGGTCTATTACTCGTCATTATTATTGTCATCGCCAGCTTAGTCAGCAATGGTCGATTAGCTTTATTCTATGCAGCCATCGCCACTATTGGTTTATTGCTTGAACAAAGCTATCGAATTCTTTTAGAAAACTTATCTGCGACCACATACACACAACCAGTGATGCTAAGCTTAAGTTGTTTTGCAACGGCTTGGCTGGCCTATAGTTTGGCGAAACGCATGCAGCATAGTGAAGCACTTGCTTCTGCACGCGGTATTGATATTGAAAACCTGTCACAAGTAAATGGCCTTATTACACGAGAGATGCAAGATGGCATCATTGTGGTGGATGAAAACTTAAATATTCGCCACAGTAATTTGCAAGCCACCACACTGCTTTCCTTGGCTAAAAATAGCGAAACCAGTTTCACCTTAACCAAGCAAGCGCCTGAGATTGCAACAATGTTTAATGATTGGGTTAATGGCGCAGATGAGAAAAATAATTCGAATATTTCTATCAGTAATCGTGAATTAAAGCTTAGGTTTATGCCTATCAATCAGCAGCAGGATTCGCCTTTATCAGAAAGAAGCGCTGGCGCGGTCATCTTCATTCAAGATTTGAGCCAGCTTCAAACGGCCGCACAACAAGCTAAATTAGCGGCGCTAGGCAGGTTAACCGCCAATATTGCACATGAAATTCGCAATCCATTAAGCGCAATTAGTCATGCCAATCAATTGCTTCAAGAAGATGAAAGTAACTCTAAATCGACGGAGCGACTACTAGAAATTGTGGCGGATAACATTGGGCGTATCGACCAAATTATCAAAGATGTGCTTGAGTTGAATAGACGAGATCGCACACAGCAAGAGCTCTTTGAAATAAACGACTTCCTCAGCAGTTTTTATGCGCAATTTTGCGCAGTGGAGAAAGTCCCTAACAGACATTTTCAGTTGGATAATCTATCACAAAAATCTGTCTCTTTTGACAAACGTCATCTAACACAAATTTTATGGAATTTATGTAAAAATGGCTGGGAACATAGCCAAAA
>JAYTRW010000261.1:0-1373 GCA_043745985.1 Methylotenera sp. | reverse complement strand
TGAAGTGCAGCCAGTGGTATCAGAGGTGGTTTCTGCTAAATTAGCTGAATTCTTAGCTGAAAATCCAGCGGATGCAAAAATTATTGTAGGTAAAGTGGTCGATGCCGCTCGTGCCCGTGAAGCAGCCCGTAAAGCCCGTGAAATAACACGTCGTAAAGGTGTGATGGATACCATGGGCTTACCTGGTAAATTGGCTGATTGCCAAGAGCGTGACCCAGCAAAATGTGAAATTTACCTAGTCGAGGGTGACTCAGCGGGTGGTTCAGCTAAACAAGGCCGTGATCGTAAGTTTCAAGCGATTTTGCCGTTAAAAGGTAAAATTTTAAACGTAGAAAAAGCGCGTTTTGATAAGTTATTAGGCTCGCAAGAAATTGCAACACTCATTACCGCACTTGGTACCAGTATTGGTAAAGCCGACTTTAATGCAGAAAAATTACGTTATCACCGCATTATCATCATGACCGATGCCGACGTTGATGGTGCGCATATCCGTACACTATTACTCACATTCTTCTACCGTCAAATGACGGAACTAGTAGAGCGCGGCCATATTTATATTGCTCAACCGCCTTTGTATAAAGTAAAACAAGGTAAGGATGAACGCTATTTAAAAGATCAACAAGAGCTAGATCAATACTTATTGCAATCAGCGCTTAAAGGTGCAGAGCTAACCACTAAAACAGGCGCCGAAGTCATTACAGGCGCACCATTAGCCGAAATCGCTAAACAAATGGTGCTGACAGAAGCAGTCATACGCAGAATTGCAGCGCTTTATGATGAAAGCGTGTTGCGTGCTATGCAAGACTTAGGTGAAATGAGTTTAAGTACAAAAGAAACCACAGAAATTGCCGCGGCTAAATTACGCCCTATCTTAGGGGCTATTGGTAGCGATATCATTGTGGGTTTTGACAAAGAAGCAGGCGCACATCGTTTAGAAATCAATAAATACGTACATGGTAATTTGCAATGCTGCGTGATTGATGCTGAATTCTTAGGTTCAGGCGATTATCGTCAAATTAGCAAAATGTCTGTGATGCTACAAGGTTTGTTAGGTGAAGGTGCGTTAATCAAACGTGGTGAAAAAGAACAAACCATTACTACATTCAAACAAGCGCTTGATTGGTTGCTAGAAGAAGCGAAACACAACCTCAACATACAACGCTATAAAGGTCTTGGCGAGATGAACCCATCGCAGCTATGGGAAACCACAATGGATCCAACCGTACGTCGTTTACTTAAAGTACAAATTGACGATGCCATTGCAGCCGATGAAATATTCACCACATTAATGGGCGACCAAGTTGAACCTAGGAGAGCTTTCATCGAAAGCAACGCCCTAGGTGTGGGTAACTTAGATATTTAGTATTTTTCTA
>JAYTRW010000260.1:0-1378 GCA_043745985.1 Methylotenera sp. | reverse complement strand
AAATCAGTGCGATCTCGCAATGCGGGCAATGCCACGCTCAAGCCGTTTAAGCGATAATACAAATCACTTCTAAACTCGCCAGATTCTACTTTCTCTTTCAACTTCTGGTTAGTGGCGCTCACCAATGCAAAGTTCACTGGAATAGACTTTGTACTGCCTAAAAGCGTGACTTTGCGCTCTTGAAGCACGCGCAATAAGCGAGCTTGTAAAGCCAATGGCATATCACCAATTTCGTCTAAAAATAAAGTACCTCCATCTGCCTGCTCAATTTTACCCGCACTACCTTTGCGTTTTGCGCCTGTGAACGCGCCCTCTTCATAACCAAATAGCTCCGCTTCAATTAAGCCCTCTGGCAAAGCTGCGCAGTTGACCGCTATCCAAGGACCTTTATGTTGCGGGCTTGCATCATGTATTGCGCGTGCGAATAGCTCTTTACCCACACCAGTTTCACCTTGAATTAGAATTGGAATGTCACGATTCAGCACTTTCTTAATTTGTTGAATGGCATGCTCAACTTTAGCGTCACCACTATTTAACAAATCTAAATTAGCCGCACTAGCCCTTTTTACTTCACGTGAAGTGACTGCGGATGGATGTTTATGCAAAGTTTCTACTTTTACATAGAGACGCGCGCCGTTATTCAATCTTAATGGCACGATTAACTTATCTACACCATTCATTTGCCTGAGTAAGCTTGCAAGAGGAATATCAAAAATATTCTCAAAATCAACGGTCTGGTTATTTTGCGAATTTAGACTAAGTTGAAATTGCCCGCTACGATTCGTCGCCACCAGTTGCCCAGACTCCGTAAACATGGCAACGCCTTCCCACAAGGTGCCAATAAACTCAGGCCGCGCATGAAAATGTAAAACAATGTCGCTTTGATGGCTGGCTAAAAAAGGTCTATTCTCAATAAATTTGCCCACCATCAGGGGTGCAGCGTATTGCGTTGTCTATTAGGTTTTTAATGAGGCATATCAAATCGGCTTCACTCATCTTCACAATCACGTCTAATGTTGACTTTATACCCACATTTAAACTTTTAGCTTCCACGATGGGAATTAAGTCTTCTAGCACTCTTAGTAGGGTTTGATGCACAGACAAATTTTCTGCTTCTACATTATTGTAGTCTTTGGGCTTTTGCAAAAGACAGTAGCGGCTCTATGCTTGTTCAAAAATTGCTCACAATCCCCTAAATATGAGTACGCATGGAAATCTATAAATGAACCTATAAAGTTGAGTCAGACAAACACTGTTGTGTTGATTGGATTTTGACTGAATACATGCGTGCCTAGACTATGATTAGCCAGATGTAATTTGAAGAAAACTGGCTTGCAAAGCCGTTAAAGAATGTAAAAAAATGAAGTTGCTAACTGAC
>JAYTRW010000259.1:0-4637 GCA_043745985.1 Methylotenera sp. | reverse complement strand
CGTTCACTGACATTTCCCCTAGTACGTGTTACGGCAGTAATACGCTATGTCAGGCGGCAAAACCATCAGACCTTATCGAGGGTAAAAGTACTGATGCTCTTTATCAGTGTGCACAGAGTTCTTGTGTTGGTTCTAACGCACTTGTGCAGAAATGTACATCAATCACCACTACTTATACGTCGCCATCGTCAAACGCTGCCGACCGCTATGGAGACGAATTTGCTTCCTTTTTAGCGAATACTGACGTATCCATTACCACTGGTCAGCAAAACGTTACTATGTTTACTGTTGATGTATATAAAAATCAGCCCAGTACAGACCAGTCTAGCTTATTAAAGAATATGGCGGTTTATGGTAAAGGCTCATATTTTAGAGCAACGAACGTTGATGCTATTGCCGCAGCGATAGAAAATGCATTTAACAATATTTTAGCGGTAAACTCTACCTTTGCCTCAGCTTCTTTACCGGTAAACTCTACTAATCGAGCTCAAAATGAAAACCAAGTGTATATCGGCATGTTTAGGCCAGACGCAGACAGAAAGCCTCGCTGGTTTGGAAATTTAAAACGCTATCAGATTATTAAAGTCGATAATCAGGTACAACTGGCTGACAAAAATGGGGCTTCAGCAGTGAGTCCTACTACAGGTTTTATCCTAGACAGCGCAACCAGTTACTGGACTACAGACTCTCCGATGGATGTTGCTAAGTCGAGTTATTACTGGTCAGATACCAACGTATCTGTGACGCCCAGTCCAGCAAATCCTACTATAACTGGAGCGGCTGCTTTCTCAGATCTACCAGATGGCCCCGTAGTAGAGAAAGGTTCTGTTGCTGAATTACTTCGCATCGGTAGTGGTAATTGGACGCCAAGTAGAACGCTCTATACTACTTCTGACGCGTTAAGCACGGTACTCACAGCGACAAATCAATTGTCCGCTGCACCAAATTTAAATGGTGTTCAGAGAAAATGGATGAGCGGTTTAAATACAGAAGGTGAAGCAAAGTTGCTGTCAGTAGATCAATCCAGACCATCAATTCATGGAGATGTGGTGCATTCTCGGCCTTTACCTATTACCTATGGAGTAAACGACACTGTTATTTATTATGGGGCTAATGATGGAATGTTTAGAGCTGTTAATGCGCAAAATGGCACTGAAATGTGGGCGTTTATGCCATTTGAATTCGCACAATCAGCTTTTGTAGATCGGCTACGAAACAATGATCCGTTGATCAAATTTTCGAACGACACTTCTGTTGCCGCTGTAAATTACAAGCCTAAACCTTACGGTTGGGATGGATCTATTGGTGTGGCGCAAAATTTAGACAACACGAAAGTATGGGTTTATCCTACCATGCGCCGCGGTGGGCAAATGGTTTACGCCTTGAATGTTACATCAAAAAATGCGCCTAGTATTTTATGGAAGCAAGGGTGTTATTCAGGTACTTGCACATCTGGTTTTGATAATATGGGGCAGAGCTGGTCTGCACCGGTGATTGCTCCGGTGGCAGGATATACCACTGAGAAAGTGGCTATGTTTGGCGGTGGTTACGATGCATGTGAAGATGACAACTCAGCTTCACCAACTTGCAGTTCACCTAAAGGAGCGAATGTCTATATGGTTGATGCAGGAAGCGGAACACTTCTCAAGAAGTTCAGCACTGATCGCAGTGTAGTTTCGGAAGTATCAGTTATAGACATAAATGGTGATGGTAAAGCTGATTATGCATACGTGGCAGATACAGGGGGCAATTTATACCGTATTGACATGGTGCTTAGAACAAACCTTGGTGGCAATATTACTTATGTACCATTAGCTTACGCAAATTGGGTCATAAGAAAGATTGCTACGGCAGGCGGCGGCAGGAAGTTCTTTTTCCAGCCAGCTTTGTTAGGCACAGCGGGTCGAGTCTATGTGGCGATTGGTTCTGGTGATAGGGAGCATCCACTGCAATCTCAATATCCTTACGTAAGTGTCACTAATCGTTTTTATGTTTACCTCGATGACTTGAGCGTGACATCGGGAAGTAGTATTGATTTAAATAATCTTATAAATAAAACGACCGACCTTGGTTGCAATTCTGCTTCTATTACACCGACCTCAAATGCGTCAGGCTGGTATATGGATCTTAATAATTACGGTCAAGGTGAGCAGGTTGTGACGTCGGCCTTGATTCTTGCTGGCCAAGTTATTTTTAGCACTAATCGTCCGATTGATCCAGCACAAGGTAGTTGTTCTACTGGCCTTGGGGAAGCGAGAGGTTACTGGATGAATTTACTCAATGGTTCTGGAACCATTGATCAAACTAACCCTGGAAGTTGCGGTGGAGATAGGTCTTCAAAATTTGTAAGTAATGGTATGCCCCCTTCACCTGTGGTGGGTATTGTTTTAATCAACGGAAAACCAGAAACTATTGTAATTGGCGCTGTTGATCAAAGTAAAGGCTTGAATACACCAATTTCACCCAGAAATGTTGTCCCTGCAGTTAAACCAACTCGTAAGCGCATATACCATAAAGTACAGGGCATCAATTAGTTTGTATAAGTTAAACGCAGCTATTAAAACTACCATTAGCGAGCTCTCGCTAATGGTAGTTGGTTATCCTAAGTTTTCAGTAAAGCAGTGTATTAAGTGCTCCTAATTTATTAGGGTTTGATGCTTCGTCTTAAAAGCTATAGGTTTAGTTATGCAAATTTCTCTATTAGTCATAATGTGCTGTATTGAATTTAATGGGGTTGTAAACCTAGAATAGTGCAACAAACTTAAGAAATCTTGTGTGCCTACAGGTAAAGATCCTAACTTTCACCTTTTTTTGCTGATTATTTTTTAAAGCATGCTATTGGCCTATTGAAAACGTGTACTCTATACTCTAAATTCCAGCTTCCATTAGACTCTCATTGATTTAATTAGAAAAATGTAAACCTACTTTAGGACGCGTCACCCAATTTAGTGAAGGCTACAAAATAAGGAATTCCTCATTTTGAGGCGTACGCAATTTTAAGGCGCTCATTAAATAGATGTGTTTGGTTTATGTCATGCTTTAGTTGAGGTATTTGAGTCAACAGTGCTACCCATATCTTGACTCAGTAGTTGATGCGTGACGAGCCCATTCACTAAACCAAAAAATAAAGCTGCAACCGCAAAAACTGGAATTATATAAGCAACGCTGGCATGAGGAATCAGCCATAGCCTCACCATGATTAACTGCCCTGCAATATGTGCTAAAGCTGCAAGTATGCTTAATGACACTACACCGAAATACTTTTTAGGGAGGTGCATACTTATCCACAAAGCCCCCAAACTTAGCAGCGCTCCACTTAAGCTTAATATAAAGGTGGGAGATAGAAATTGACCCAATAATAGACTGCTGGCAAACACGCGAAGAATGCTTACCCAAGCTGCCGTTGCAAAGCCATATTGGTACAGCACGTATAAAGTGACAATGTTAGCGATGCCAGGTTTTACGCCAGGCAGTGGTGATGGAATAACTGCTTCAACCATATGCAAAACAATCGCGATTGCTGCTAGTTTAGCGATGCGGTGGTCGTCTTCAGTGGTTTGAATCTGCGTGATTTTCAATGTGGCTGCTCCGTATTGGGGCTAATAATTCAGCGTATCGTAGGATTTTTTCTCACCAAGTAACTCCAAACTAATTTGGTTAGGTAGACAAATTGCCGCTTGTCCTGCATGTGTTAACCAGCCTTGATGCACACAGTATTGCGTATGACAGGAAGATTTTGCAAACCGAGCTTTGCCTTGTGCGATGCTGATAATTGCATCACCTAATTTCCCATGTACATGAATTTCGCGTTGTTGGTTTAGGCTGTAGGTTGCGTAAACTTTATCGCCTAGTCTGATTTGCACTTTGGCGGCATGTTCATTAGTCCACAGTGTTTGAAATAAATAAATGACACATAAGGTGCTGGCTATCAGCACTAACCAGTCGCCAGCCAGAAGTTCTTGAGTAAGGCTTTTAAGTTGCGCGAGTAAGTTACTGCAGCGTTGTAAATTTAACATTAGGGCTTAGCCAATTGAGTTTTTTCACCATATTTTTAGAGACAAAAATATTGGCTTTATCATCAATCACCATAAAGTTTTCTATACCTAGCTCTTGCGCGGCTTTGATTCTGTTTTGAGGTGATTCAATAAAAATAGGTTTTGATGCTACGTCCGATAATACACCTGCTTGTGATTGATGTGTCGGCTGCGGTGGTACTAGTACTGTGACTGATTGCGTATGTTGGCTTGGGTAGCCTGTTTGTGGATCTATGATATGGCAGTAACGTTTACCATTTAGCATGAAATAGCGTTGGTAATCACCGGAGGTCCCCACTGCCCAGCCATCAGGCAAATCGATGGTGGCAATTGCTGTGGGCGCCCGGGGGTGCTGTATTCCTACTCGCCAAGGTTTGTCGCCATGCTTGCCTATCGCAATAATGTTGCCACCTATGTTAATCAGTGCATTATTCACATGTTGTTTGCGTAAATATTGGGCTGCATGATCTAGCGCATATCCCTTTGCATAGCCACCTAAATCAAGCTTTACCGCAGTGTTCTTACTATAAGCCGTATCTCTTTCAAGAACGATGTCGCTCATACTTGGGTGTGATTTGATGAGTGTTTTGATTTTTCTGTCGT
>JAYTRW010000258.1:0-1386 GCA_043745985.1 Methylotenera sp. | reverse complement strand
GTACTAATGGTTAAGTACTAATTGTTGATTAATATCTACCAAATCCGCCTCAGCAAGCACACCAGAAGCAGCTTTTAGACGAATAATATTCACCAGATAGTTATAGCGCGATTGCAATAAATCACGCTTTGCACTGAATAGTTGCTGCTCAGCATTCAACACATCCACACTAGTGCGTACACCCACTTCATAACCCAACTTAGTGGAATCGACTTGGCTTTGGCTACTGATTAAAGCTTGCTCTAAAGCCTTAATTTGCGCAATGGTAGTACTTAAATTGAGGTAAGCACGCTGTGTTTCTAGTGCAGCTTGCCTGCGTGCAATTTCCACATCATCTTGGGCTTTTTGCTTATTCAGCACTGCTTGACGAATTTTTGAACTGGTTGCCCCACCTTGATACAATGGGATTTGTAACTGCAAACCTATCGTCCCTGTTTTAAGGTCATTACCTGCACTAAAAACTGAAGCACTGCCCGTGGCATAAGATTCAGAGACGCTGGCAACGGCATCTAAAGTAGGTAAATGCCCTGCTTTTGAACGATCAATTTCTTGATCTGAAAATTTGAGCGCATCTTGCTGAATTTGTATATTGAGATTATTTTGTTCGGCAACTTCCAACCATTTATCCATGCCCTGCGCTAAAGCGTTGGGCTGAATATCGGCTCTTACTGCAGCGAGTTTCGGCGGCATTTCACCTGTAATGGCCTGCACGTTACGTTGCGCGATTTGATACTCGTTCACTGCAGCAATCTCTTGCGCGACGATTAAGTCATAACGTGCCTGTGCCTCGTTGACATCGGTAATCGTCGCCGTACCCACTTCAAAATTAGCTTTAGCTTGTTCAAGCTGGCTTAGTATTGCAGTTTTTTGTGCACCTATCAAATCAATTTTATCTTGCGCGATTAACACATCGAAATAACTTTGAGTCGTACGCAAAATGAGATCTTGTTGACTCAAATGCAATTGCTTATCCGCTTTGCTCACTTGTGTCTGCGTTTGCTCAATTTGCACTAGATTTTGTTTGCGATAAATTGGCTGACTAGCTTCTATACCAGCCTTATAGGTTTCAAAATTAGACTGCCCAGGCACCGCATTAGAGTTTAAATAACGAATATCTGTTTTAACCGCATTTGCCTCCGCATTGAAGTTAACTGTAGGGCGATACAGCGCTTTACCTTGCTCGATAATTTCTTGTGCAGCTTGATTAGCACTTAAAGCTGAAGCTAAAGTAGGGTCGTGCGACACGGCTTGGTGATATAAATCGAGCAACGAGGTAGTGTTATCGCGCGTGTTCCCTATGCTGATGACAGCTGGCTGCGGTACAGCAGCTGACTCAGCGACTAATGTTAAATCTTTCGACAGCTGCATCTTCGCAGCAAAGGCAGA
>JAYTRW010000257.1:0-1390 GCA_043745985.1 Methylotenera sp. | reverse complement strand
GAGAATATACTCTTTGATACGATGCAGATACGTTTCTTCCGTTCTGCGACTAAAATGGCGTACGCGAATGGCGTTTCTACTTCTTCGAGAAATGCCGTGATTCCCATTATTCCACCCATGGCAGAATTGTGTTATAATAGCAAAAGCTGAGAGCCGACGGCATCATGCCTACGTGCGGTAATTGCTACCGATTCTGTATATTATGCCGCAAACGGCCTGTGGTGGAATGCGGTAAAACACTTGTTAGGCCGCACCACGCAGGGCTTTATTTTTCACGGAAGCAATCTCTATACGGATACGACGAGGTAACACATTGCAAAACGAGTCTACATACATTATTTCAGTAGACGGCACTGAATATGGCCCTGCTCCCCTATCAACTGTTGCAACTTGGGCGCAGGATGGAAGGCTAAAATCACAAAGCATCGTTACGGAAGTACAAACAGGTCGCCGATTCGCGGCATCAGAGCATCCTTTTCTGAGGGATCGGCTGCCGAAAGTTGTAGTGCCGCCGCCTATTCAACCGCCAGCGGTATCAACTCTTGCACAACCACTGCAAGTGACTAGCACCAAGGGAGATGTTTCACCCCGTCCTAGAGTTGTCCTAATCTCAATTATGTGGGTGCTGACAGCTATTCATTATGCTATTCTCCCTTCGGCAAATGGAAACCCAACTTTAGTTTTTGGCTCGTTCCTAGCTCTAGGAATTCCATCTACAATCATAGGAATTATCCTTGCCTTATCAAAATCCAAGACAGACCGTATTAATGGCATTATCAAATTGGTTCTGATGGCATTCGCACTTGTGGCAATTGTTTTGTTTCTTATGCTGGCATCGAAGCCAAGTCTGTAACTATAATTCACAGGAGATTAACTTTGGCTATTTTTACGACACGAGTTGAATTACATCAGGGCGAATCATCTGATTACGCGGAGCTGCATAAAGAGATGACGAAAAATGGATTTACAAGATTCATCATTGTCAATAAAGAGAAGCGTCTCATGCCGACTGCTGAATATACTTATACAGGAGAAGTAGTGAAAGCTGAAGTTCTTAAACTAGCTAAAGAAGCGGTAGCCGTAATTAGAAAAGAGGCCGCTATACTGATAACGGAGTCGGCGGGTAGGACCTCGCATAATCTACCTAAACCCAATTAACTTTTCGTTTTCGTGTGCCATCTACGCATACGCATATGCATAACGGGTTCGGCCTAACAATCCGCTACACCGATGCGGGCAGGCCGCCCCGGTCTTGACAACAATTCTTTCAGACCG
This sequence comes from Methylotenera sp., assembly GCA_043745985.1. GTDB lineage: Bacteria > Pseudomonadota > Gammaproteobacteria > Burkholderiales > Methylophilaceae > Methylotenera. The sequence goes on along the minus strand of JAYTRW010000257.1, from coordinate 115 downwards.
GGATTGAAACCCGCCTCCATCCATCCCGCAGGGTGGATGGCCTCAGGCACGCATTGTTAGGCCGCTGGCTTGTACCATACTGCAAGGCATGAGCCGACGAGACAAGCAGTTCCCC
>JAYTRW010000256.1:0-1391 GCA_043745985.1 Methylotenera sp. | reverse complement strand
AAATGAAAGTCGGCGATAAAGCCGCTCAAGGTGGTTTGATTTTAACAATGGACGTGACTGACTCAGTAGCTGTACCAGTTGATGAAGTTAAGGCTGCCGCGCCGCAGCCTGCTGCTGAAAAACCAGTGGCTGTAGCGATTCCAGAGCCTAGCCGCCCAGCGCCAGAACCACCAAAAACGATTGCACCAGTTCAACAGCCTGTTCCAGTTGGCGCTAGCGCAGTCGTTGATGCAGGCAAGCTATCGCATGCTAGTCCATCAGTACGTAAGTTTGCACGTGAGTTAGGTGTCAATTTAGCTTTTGTTAAAGGCAGTGCGCCTAAAAATCGTATTGTACAGGCCGATGTGCAGTCATATGTAAAAGGTGAATTAGCTAAACCGCGTACTGAAAACATGGGCGCAGGTGTAAGTGGTTTCTCTACATTACCTATGCCAGTGATTGATTTTAGCCAGTTTGGTGCCATCGAGAATAAACCACTCTCGCGCATTAAAAAATTGTCAGGTGCAAATTTACATCGTAACTGGGTAACGGCTCCGCATGTCACGCAGTTTGATGAAGCCGATATTACTGACTTAGAAGACTTTAGAAAGTCCATGCAGTCGGATGCCGAGAAACGTGGTGTTAAACTGACCATGTTGGCATTTTTGATCAAAGCCTCAGTCAATGCACTTAAAGCTTATCCAAACTTTAACTCATCACTTTCACCTGATGGCGATAGCTTGATCTTAAAAAATTATTACAACATTGGCTTCGCCTGCGACACGCCAGATGGTTTGGTAGTGCCAGTAGTTAAAGATGTACAGCAAAAAGACGTGCTCGATATTGCTCGAGATTTAGGTGAGCTTTCAACCAAAGCGCGTGAGCGCAAGCTGAAAGTTGAAGAGATGCAAGGTGGTTGTTTCACAATATCAAGCTTAGGTGGTATTGGCGGTACGATGTTTACACCAATTATCAACTGCCCAGAAGTGGCCATTTTAGGTGTTTCACGCTCAAGTATGCAGCCTGTGTATGACCCTAAAACTAAAGCTTTCGAACCACGCTTGATGTTGCCTATGTCATTGTCTTATGACCACCGAGTGGTAGATGGTGCTGATGGTGCACGCTTTACTAGCCACATGCGCATGATGTTGAGCGATGTGCGTAGGTTGTTGCTGTAATAGTTTTATCATATAAAAGGGCGCAATTTGCGCCCTTTTATTTTATAGCCTAATACTTTCTTATAAATGCAGCATCTATCAACTAATCTTCTAGATTTAGCGTAAGCCGCCTGAAATATCAAGTGGAGCAAGGCTGTGGTGTTTTAAGTGATGAGACTATTCAATACACCTCGCTACGCGCATCTAAAAAGTCACTCATGCAAGTGCGTCGCATTGTGTTTCACGATGCCCTGT
>JAYTRW010000255.1:0-1396 GCA_043745985.1 Methylotenera sp. | reverse complement strand
TTGACAAAGAAATATTAAACTTAGTTTCATCATATTTGCATTAAAAGTCAATTTTAATTAACTGAATTACAAGACGCGGGCTAAATAACTATGGTTGATCAAAATAAGAAAATATTAGTGGTTGATGACGATGTGCGCTTACGTGAGTTATTGCAGCGCTACCTGACGGAGCAAGGCTTTACAGTGAAAGTGGCTTCTGATGCTAAAGAGATGGATGTCGTTTTAGCGGCAGAATCTATTGACCTATTAGTGCTAGATTTAATGCTGCCGGGTGAAGATGGGCTGTCCATTTGTCGCAGAGTAAGGGGCTCTGGCACTTTGTTGCCAATTGTGATGCTGACAGCCCGCGGAGATGAAGTCGATAGAATTATCGGCTTAGAAATGGGCGCGGACGATTACCTGCCGAAACCATTTAATCCACGCGAATTACTCGCTAGAATCAACGCAGTGATGCGTAGACATGAGCGCTTGCAACCCAGTGCGCCTGCCGTGAATACCGATAGCGTGACGATTGGCGAATTTGTATTTAATGCCTCAACACGCTCACTAAGCAAAGACGGTGCTTCTGTCACGATTACAAGTGGCGAGTTTGCCTTGCTAAAAGTATTTGTAGATCACCCACGTCAGCCACTATCTCGCGATAGACTGATGCAACTTGCACGTGGACGTGAGCTAGATGTATTTGACCGCAGTATTGATGTGCAAGTATCACGTTTACGCAAATTAATAGAACCTGATGCCGCGCATCCACGTTACTTACAAACCATGTGGGGCTTTGGTTATGTGTTTATTCCTGATGGCGAAGTTGATTAAATAGCGAAAAGATTAATCTTGCATGAATCACTCTCTATGAATCATTTGAGAGTACCTTTGTCTATACGACTGATGACTAAACTCAATATAGAACGCTCAGTTTGAAATTCATCTTACTACCTAAAACATTGCTGGCAAGAGGCATGTTACTTATTGCTTTTTTACTAGTGATTGGGCAAGTTGCTTCATTGCAAATTTTTGAGTATTTTGAACGCGAACCTCGCGCAGAAGCTACTGCACTGCAAGCGGTTACCGTGGTGAATTACACCCGTGCATCATTGATCGCATCGCAGGACAATCTGCGCTTAGCTTTGCTTTCTGAGCTAACAGGTAAAGAGGGGGTGCGCGTTTATTACGCAGACTTTATGGAAGATATTGAACCTCTACCCGCTGACCCATTTATCAATATGGTGGCAGAAAAGATTAGGGAGCGACTTGGCGTAGAAACTATTATTACCGTTAATCACTACGGCGTTCAGGGACTTTGGGTGAGCTTTAATATCGGGCAAGATGATTTTTGGGTAGTCATTCCAAAATTGCATGCTGAACGTCGCTTTCCATGGCAGTGGTTAGGTTGGGGTGC
>JAYTRW010000254.1:0-4690 GCA_043745985.1 Methylotenera sp. | reverse complement strand
TACGTGAGTTGAATGACGTGATGACTAAGTTACTGACAGGTAATGAGAATCTTAAAAAACAAACGATGGGTGGCATTAAAGTGGCTGCTGAAATTATGAATTATATGAGTGGTGACAATGAAGCCATCATTATGGAAGGCCTTAAAAGCTACGATGATGACATGGCACAAAAAATTATGGATGAGATGTTTGTGTTCGATAACATTATTGATATTGATGATAAAGGCATTCAAGTTATGTTGAGAGAAGTGCAGTCTGAAACACTTATTGTGGCGCTTAAAGGCACCACTGAAGAAATGCGCGAGAAAATATTCAAGAATATGTCTTCTCGTGCTGCGGAAATGATGAAAGAAGATTTGGAATCGAAAGGCCCTGTCAAACTTTCAGAAGTTGAAGCGCAACAAAAACAAATCTTACAAATTGTACGCAGGTTGTCTGATGAAGGTCAGATTCAACTCGCAGGTAAAGGTGGAGATGATCAATATGTTTAAAAGCTCTATTTTTAACTACGCTAACGCTCATTTTTCTAATACCGATCATCATGCTTAGGAACTCTATGAATATTCCTAAAGAACAGCAAACTGCCTATGAACGCTGGGAGATGTCTTCTTTTTCCGAAGGCAGCTCTAGTATTAGTGCTAGCAAGCCTAAGAAAAAAGAAGATACGGTTGCTTCAGAAAAAATTGCACAAATCTTTGAGGTCGCGCGCAAGGAAGCCTATACCAAAGGCATGCAAGAAGGTTTTACCGTAGGCATGGCAAAAGCACGAGAGTATGCCCAAGAAGAAAAAAATAACTTTTTAACGTTAATGCACTCCTTCAGTGATGCGTTAGAAAAGTCCGATGAACAAATTGCGGATGATGCACTTTCGCTAGCATTGGAAATTGCAAAAGCGATGTTGAAAGTGAAGCTGAATATTGACACTACAGTGGTGCTGCCTGTGGTGATGGATGCGATTCATTATCTTCCTTATGTGCAAAAACCAGCAAGAATATTAGTCCATCATGATGATGCTCAAATGTTACGTGAGTATCTGGCTGAAGAAATTGCCAGCCAGCATTGGCAGATTCAAGAAGACATTAATATTGAGCGTGGTGGTTGCATTGTAGAAACAGGTGCTAATCAAATTGATGCAAGTAATGAAGTGCGTTGGAAACGTATTAGCGATGCTTTATCACAAAAAAATGACTGGTTGCTACCATGAACTCCTCAGAACAAAGCGCTCAGACTTTAAATCGGCAGGCTTCTCAGCTTAACCCCAGCATGACTGATTTGAAGCAACTGCGCGAAGCTACACCAGAAGCAACTCAGCCAAAAGTTGATATGCAAAATATCCACCGTCAACGCTGGCATGATCATATTCGTGATTGCAAAGAAATTTTGCGCATTGTAGAACCATTAGAAATTGCAGGGCGTATCACTAAGTTAACAGGTTTGGTGATGGAAGCCGCCGGTATCAAATTGCCGATTGGTAGCGCATGCTATGTGCCACTTGCTGAAGGTAGACGTGTAGAGGCTGAAGTCGTAGGTTTTGACGGTGAACGCATGTTATTAATGCCACAAAGCAGTGTGGATGGCGTGATGCCAGGTGCAAAAGTATTTGCCTTAGAAGTTGCAGAGGCTTTGCCTAAGCCTCACCACGGTAATCCACCACGTAGACGCGTGACCGATCGTGCACGTCATTTGCCAGTGGGCAATGAGTTGCTAGGCCGTGTGGTAGATGGTGCAGGCAACCCTTTAGATGACCTTGGGAAAATTGTAGCTGCACAAAGCTCACCGCTCAATGCACGACCAATGAACCCATTGATGAGGGCACCCATTGAAGAGATTTTAGATGTAGGCGTACGCGCAATTAACAGCATGCTTACCGTTGGACGTGGTCAGCGCATGGGTTTATTTGCTGGTTCTGGCGTTGGTAAAAGTGTGCTGTTAGGCATGATGGCGCGCTACACCACAGCTGATGTGATTGTGGTTGGTTTAATCGGTGAACGGGGACGTGAGGTTCAGGAATTTATTGAACAAATATTAGGTCCAGTTGGTTTAGCACGCTCGGTAGTCGTGGCGGCACCAGCAGATGCGCCAGCTTTAATGCGCCTTCAAGGTGCAAATTATGCAACTACCATCGCTGAAAATTTTCGCGATCAAGGCAAAAATGTACTCTTAATTATGGATTCATTAACCCGTTATGCCATGGCGCAGCGTGAAATTGCATTAGCTATTGGCGAGCCGCCAGCGACAAAAGGTTATCCGCCATCCGTATTCGCAAAACTACCTGCGCTGGTCGAACGTACAGGCAATGGTAAACGTGGCGAAGGTTCAATTACGGCTTTCTATACGGTGCTGACAGAAGGGGATGATCAACAAGACCCCATTGCTGATGCGGCACGTGCGATTTTGGATGGTCATATTGTATTAAGCCGTAGCTTGGCTGAAAGCGGGCATTATCCAGCGATTGATGTAGAGCAGTCTATCAGCCGTGCAATGCACAACATTACTAGCCCAGAACATCAAAAGCTCGCACGTAAATTAAAGCAGCTTAACTCACGCTATATGCGCAGTGTAGATTTAATTAATGTAGGGGCTTATGAAGCAGGCAGTGATGCCGTGTTAGACCAAGCAATTGCTAGACACGAAAAAATTGATGCATTTTTACAGCAAGGTATTTCTGAGCGATCAGGGGTTGAAGAGAGCATTGACCATCTTGCGCATGTGTTAGATGGTTTGGTTAGTTAATCGTAAGCATAAGAATTGAGAAGTGATGGCGATGAAATCTAACAATGTACTAGGTATGCTGCAGGATTTAGCTTCTAAAGAAGTGGATGAGGCGGCAGTGGCTTTGGCTAAGGCGATGAAGCTGGCCAATGAGGCGCAAGTTAAACAAGAGATGCTGAATGAATATAGGCTGGATTATGTGAGGAATCTTAACAAGATTTTAGAGGCTGGTATGGGCGCGAAGTCTTATCAGAACTTTCAGAATTTTTTTGGTAAGCTCGATCAGGCTATTGCAGGGCAGCAAGAGGTTGTAGAAATGGCGAATCAGCAGGTGAAGATTCATAAGCAATTATGGCAAGAAAGTCAGCGTAAAAAACTTTCTTACGAAGTGCTATCAGTCAGATCTGAAAAGCGCGTGCTTAAAGTAGAGCAGAAAAAAGATCAGAAACTGATGGATGAGTTTGCGATGCGTATTACTAGAACTAAGCATACTTAAGTTAAGCACTAATAGCATCAATTTAAAAATGAATTACAACTTGAGCAAGCTTTAATTTTTGGGGTTGAATAACATGAAAAATTTATCATTACAAATGACAGAAACATCATTAAAAAAACCAGCAGAGGCTATTAACAAAAGCACAGTCAGCAAAAGTACTGTGGCATCTGATGGCGCAGCCCAATCGGAAAATAGCGCTTCATTTCAAATGATGCTAAATAAGCAAGTGCAAGCCAAAAATGCTTCAGCAAGAGAAGTTGAGAATAGACAAAACCAAGCTAAACAACCTCAAAAGGTTGTAAACGAATCAAGTTCAACGACAGCTAAACGCGAAAATATTGATGCGACTATGACCCAAAAGAGTGCTCAGAAAGTCAGTCAGTTACAACTGGCGATGATGGCGACCAATCGTACAAAAGTGGTGAAAGATGCCGAAAATATCGTCCCCATGCAGCTTGCCGATAAAGACATAGTGGCGCTTGATGCTAAGCCTGTATTGTTTAAAGAGACCGATGAGACTAAGGCTGGGACTGACGATACGGCTGTGTCGGATGTTAGTTTGACTGATAAAGCCTCAATCACAGACATTTCTAATGCGCAGATGCTCTCGTCCATGATGTCTGAAATCAAACAAGCTCAACTTGGTAAGGCTGCTGAGGCTGGAGAAGGGGCGATGAGTGCTGAGAAACAACTCACTCTTGGCGCTGAAAGAGGCTCTGTACTAAAAGACTCTGTATTAAGCACCGCATTATCTCAAGGTAAAAGCACCTCTGATGCTAAAGATTTAGCCGTGGTGGATGATAAGCAGTCTCGCCGTGATTGGATAGATGCGGTGTTGCCAAATGCGTCTAAACCAAGCAATGGGGATGATATGGCTAGGTTGATGCTAAAGACTGAAAAAGAGTCTGTGATTAAAGAGGTGGCGATGCCTACTAATTACCAGTCAACGAGTCAACTAGCTGGTCAATCAACCATTCAATCAAGCATGCAAGCTAATGCGGCTGAAGCCATGCAACAACTGGGTAGCAGCAATACCATCAATGCCTATCCAGGAAAAACAGGTTGGGATCAAGCTATTAGTCAAAAAGTCGTATGGATGTTAGGCGCTCAAGAGCAATCCGCTACGTTAACGCTTAATCCTCCAGATATGGGGCCGTTGCAAGTGGTGATTCATGTACACAATGATCAAGCCGATACGACCTTTATTTCAGACAATGCTGAAGTAAGGCAGGCTCTGCAAGATGGTATGGAAAACTTGCGTGAAAAAATGAGCGAGTCAGGTATTCAACTTGGTCAGGCAAATGTGAGTTCTGGTGGGCAAATGCAACAACAGTTTCAACAGGCTGCGCAACAATCAAGAGCTGATGCCTCACTCGGTAAAAATACCTCTGTATCTTCAATTGAGCATGTTAGCAGTCCTAAAATATTAGTGCGTACGTCCAATGGTTTGGTCGATACTTTTGTATAGTCGCTAGGATAGCT
>JAYTRW010000253.1:0-4691 GCA_043745985.1 Methylotenera sp. | reverse complement strand
GCTCGTCGTGGGATGACGCATCAGGGAGTGATGACTGGACTTAATTAAGCTGTTTTGCATGTTGTCAGAATTATTTAAATGAATGTAACTCCGTCTATAGAATCGTTATCTAAAGGGTAAAAATGAGTGAAGAGTTTGAAGTAAAAGGTCCGCATGAAGAGGTTTTAGAGGCCAATGAAGAAAGTAACGGCTTTAACGCTAGGCTTGCGGTTATGACTGCTGTGATGGCTACTATTGGTGCCATACTTTCATATGAAGCTAGCGTCACGTTGGGCGAAGCGATTATTTTTAAAAATGAAGCGTCTATTCAGAAAACTAACGCGTCAGATCAGTGGAATTTTTATCAGGCTAAAAGCAATAAACAAAGCTTAGCTGAGTTGACCGTTAAATTAACCACTGGCAAAGATCATGACGAAAGTATCAATGACGCTAAACGCTTTAGCTCTGAGAAATCTGACATAAAAAAGAAAGCTGAAGACTTCGAAGTATTAAGTCATCAGGCTGACGAACAATCAGAACATTCTATGCATCTTCATCACCGTTGGGCTACGGGTACTACCGCTTTACAGATAGCCATATCACTTGCTGCAATTGCATTACTCACGCGTAGAAAATGGTTGCAATATGCGAGTATCACTTGTGCTGCAATTGGCATAGGTTTTGGTATATGTGCTTGGTTTGGGATTTAATTTAACTCGAAGCTCATCAATGAAAAAACAATCAACGTCAGCAAGCTTACAAAAAATACTTCGCATAGTCTACTCACGGCCACGATTATTCACTTCAATTACTTTTGGCGTATTGGTAGCCGTTCTTCTGCCGCCGTCCTTTGCACTTCATGCAATTACGCGCGCAATTATTGGTTGGAATGCTGGCGCATGGCTTTATTTGATACTTGCTTCGAGAATGATGTTCTGGACTACACACCAAAGAATTCGAGCCAGAGCAATCGAGCAGGATGATGGAAAGCTGGTGATTTTGGGTATGGTGGTTATTGCCGCAATTGTTGCAATTGGCGCCATTGTTGCAGAGTTGTCAGTAGTAAAAGATATTCACGGCATGTTACGTTATGCCCATATCACTCTAGCTGTGCTCACTATTATGTCTTCATGGGCATTTACTCAAGTCATGTTTGCCTTACATTATGCCCACGATTTTTACGTATCTAAAGAACAAGGTGATTCAGGTGGTTTGACGTTTCCAGGAACAGCCATGCCTGAATATGGCGACTTTCTTTATTTCGCATGCGTAATAGGAACTTCAGGTCAGACGGCAGATGTCAGTTTTACAAATAGAAAGATGCGCCAAACAGGTTTGGTGCATTGCATTTTAGCTTTCTTTTTTAATACCACTTTAGTGGCTTTAACGATCAATATCGCGTCAGGCTTAATTTAACAAAGTGCTAAGTTGTGTTTAATCTAAGCTTAATAAACCCACAGGAGCCTTTATCTGTGGAGCAACATCGGTATCGAATTAAGCTAGTTGAAGTGCCGCTAAGCGCGAATATAGACCGCCTTGTTCACGTAGCTGCGCTGGACTGCCAATTTCTACAATACGTCCATTTTCTAGTACGATAATTCGGTTGGCTTTTTGTACGGTACTTAATCGATGCGCAATTATTAAAGTAGTGCGGCCTTGCATCGCAGCATTTAAACCTTGCTGAACAAGTATTTCTGACTCTGCATCTAATGCGCTAGTGGCCTCATCTAATAACAAAATTGGCGCGTCTTTAAGGATGGCGCGGGCGATGGCAATACGTTGGCGTTGTCCACCCGACAATCGGGTGCCACGTTCGCCTAAAAAGGTTTGGTAGCCATCAGGCAATTTATGCACAAATTCGTCTACCTGGGCGGCTTTGGCTGCGGCAATTACTTCATCATCAGTCGCATGAGGTTTGCCATAACGAATATTTTCCAGTGCGTTGGCTGAGAATATCACTGCATCTTGCGGCACGATGGCGATATTGCTGCGTAAGCTATTTAGGCTAAGCGTGTCTATATTTTGTCCGTTGATGGTGATTTGACCAGAGTTAGCTTCATAAAACCTGAGTAAACATTGGAATAAGGTGGTTTTACCAGCGCCAGAAGGGCCAACCAGTGCAATGGTTTCGCCAGCAGCAATGCTTAATGAAACATTATCTAAAGCCGCGATTTGTGGGCGTGATGGGTAGTAAAACACCACATTTTTGAATTCAATTGCGGCATGAGTTGGGTTGATTAGACTTTGTGCATTTGCCGGTTCTTTGATTGAAACTTCCGCATGCAGAAGTTCAAATAAACGCTCGGTTGCACCTGCAGCGCGCATTACATCGCCCCAAACCTCAGCCATCGTGCCTACTGCGCCAGCAACCATCATGGCGTAAAGCACGAATGAAGCAAGCTCGCCACCAGTCATTGTGCCAGCACTGACTTGCCGCGCGCCTATCCATAGCACAAAAATAATTGTGCCTAATACGGCGGTGACCATCAACATGGTCAGCATGGCGCGTACGCGGACTCTTTTTAATGCGGTGGTAAAGCTAAGGTCGGCACTTTTACTAAAGCGTGCAATCTCGCGTTGCTCTTGAGTATAGGATTGCACGGTAGGCATGGCGTTAAGTACTTCACCTGCCATGGCAGAGCTGTCGGCAATACGATCTTGCGATTCACGTGAGAGCTTTTTCACTGAACGACCAATGATAATAATAGGCAATATCAGCAATAACATCAGGCCTATATTCAGTGAAAATAAGTAAAAATTAGTCACAGCAAGCATGACCATGCCGCCAATAAACTGAAACAAACTGCGCAAACCCATAGATATTGAGCTGCCTACCACGGTTTGGATTAAGGTGGTGTCCCCAGTCAGGCGAGACAATACTTCGCCAGTTTGAGTGGTCTCAAAGAACTGTGGTGACTGCGTCATGACTCGCGCATATACGGCGCTACGTAAATCAGCTGTGGCACGCTCCCCAACCCAAGAAACGGTGTAATAGCGCGATGCAATCATCAGCGCCCAAAATATCGCGAGTGCAAACATCACTAGAAAGTGACCATTTAAACTTAATGAACCAATCAAACCCTTATGAGCACTTGCTGAAGTAGCCTTCGTGACAAAGCCAAAGTCAATTAAATCTCGAAATGCTAGTGGCACCAATAGCAATGTGGCAGAACCCAAGCATAACAATATAAATGCTAACAATACACGTGAACGATATGGGTGTAAAAACGGCCAAAGGTTAGCTAAAGACGATAGCTTTTTAGCTGGGGATTTTTGTGTAATAGGCAGATCATTTTTAAGCGCGTTGGTATCGGTAGCTTGCATGCTAATTCGGTTCAGTTAAGTTGTATTAATGACAGTATAACTGGCAACTGGAAACCATTTAGGTTCATTGCGATTCAACATCGTAAATACAAAGTTGCCAATAAAGTTTTTAGTGTACTCGCAGGTCTGATTTATACTTAACAAATCTAATTATTTAAAATAGACATCATGCATAAAAATTTAAAAATAATTATCTGGATTGCGGTGCTTGTTTTAGGCGTTTCTGCAGTGAGTGCTATTGCGCTTAATCGCGGCGAAAGCATTAGCGCGATGTGGTTTATTACGGCGGCACTCTGTATTTACGCAATAGCGTATCGTTTTTATGCGGCTTGGATTGCTGCTACTGTGTTGGTGATAGATGAAACCCGCGCTACGCCTGCTGAGAGGCTGGACAATGGACGTGATTTTATTCCAACTAATAAATGGGTGGTGTTTGGGCACCACTTTGCTGCCATTGCAGGGCCTGGGCCTTTGGTCGGCCCTACTTTAGCCGCACAATTTGGCTATTTGCCAGGCACATTGTGGATTTTAATCGGTGCGGTATTAGGCGGCGCTGTGCAAGATATGGTGACTTTGTTTTTCTCAACGCGCCGTAACGCGCGTAGTTTGGGGCAAATGGCGCGTGATGAGATTGGTCCAATTGGCGGTGCAGCAGCGCTTATTGGTACATTTTTAATCATGATTATTCTGATTGCAGTGTTAGGTTTAGTCGTAGTCAACGCGATGAAGCACAGTCCGTGGGCGACCTCTACTGTGGCAGCAACGATTCCAATCGCTATGACTGTGGGTTTTTACATGCGTAACTTCCGTCCAGGCCGTGTGTTAGAAGCTTCGGCGTTAGGCGTAGCCTTACTGTTATTAGCTGTTGTTGGTGGCGGTTGGATAGAGCATAACCAATCTTTACGAGGCTTATTTGATCATGAAGGTTTAACGCTCGCTTGGGTGATTATGGCATATGGCTTTGCAGCGGCAGTCATGCCAGTATGGTTACTACTTGCCCCACGCGATTATTTATCCACTTTTGTGAAGTTGGGCACAGTCACTTTACTAGCTGTTGCGATTATCATTTTGCAACCACATATTCATATGCCTGCGATGACGCAATTTACTGATGGTACTGGGCCAATCTTTGGCGGCAAGCTATTTCCATTTGTGTTTATTACGATTGCTTGTGGCGCCATCTCAGGTTTTCATGCGCTAATTTCATCAGGTACTACCCCTAAACTTTTAGCCAATGAACGTGATATTCGTATGATAGGTTACGGCGCTATGTTGCTAGAAAGCTTTGTGGCGATTATGGCGATGATCGCCGCCACAGTGTTAGAGCCTGGCGTATTCTTTGCCATTAATAGTCCGGCGGGCGTGGTGGGTAAAGAGGCGGTTGATGC
>JAYTRW010000252.1:0-1410 GCA_043745985.1 Methylotenera sp. | reverse complement strand
GGCGTTGCGCAAATAAGCTGTTTAGATTGGTGCCGTTATATTCCAAACCAGTCTTTTCACATTGCACACTAAAGCTCATTTCGCTTGGCTGCCAAGCTACTTTTAACTCATCAAGCAACGCAATAAAATTAGGATATGTACGGTCGTTAAATACGATAAAGCCAGTATCAACATTGTATTCCTGACCTTCATGCGTGATGTGATGCGTATGCGTGTGGCCACCAATGTGGCTTTCAGCTTCAAACACGGTGATATCATGTTGCTTGTTTAAGTGGTATGCAATAGTGTTGCCTGCGATACCGCTACCTATAATGGCTATTTTCAAAAGACTACTTTCCTAAGCTTAATGACTGATTGATCTATTTATTTTTTTTGACTCGCGAATAGCTTTTGGCACCGTTCTGACATCCCATATCAAGCCACAGGCTGCAAGTAGCTTTAAGCCATAATAGGTTAAGTCGATTTCCCACCAGTAAAAGCCTTGTCGAGCTGAGCCTGGATAGTGATGATGATTGTTATGCCAGCCTTCACCTAACGTTAAAATTGCTATCCATAAGTTATTCCGGCTTTGATCACTAGTGGCGTAGCGTCTTTTTCCCCACACATGTGCAAGTGAATTGACGGTAAATGTGGCGTGATATAACACGACGGTGGAGATTGCAAATCCCCAAACCAATAACTGTATACCATTGGTATTTAAGTTTGGGTAATAATTTTCGAGCCACACTCCCAATAAATAAATGCTTAGGCCAAAAAGTATCGGAACTACAACATCAAAACGATCGAGCAAACGTAATTCAGCAAACTTAGCCAGCTCTTTTACACGTTCAGTTTGTGTGGCGAAGTGTTTGTTTGAAAGAAACCAGCCCAAGTGACTCCATAAAAACCCATGTTGCACAGGGGAGTGTGCATCATCAATCTCATCCGATTTAATATGGTGATGCCTATGATGTGAAGCCCACCACAAAGGGCCGCGCTGCACGGCCGTGGCACCAAATACGGCTAGAATAAACTGAAAAACACGCGTGGTTCTAAAGGCCTTGTGTGAAAAGTAGCGATGATAAAAGCCAGTGATTGCAAACATTCTGATGGCATAAAGCCCTATGGCGAAAACCAGTGCAAACCAACTAAACTCTACCCAAAAAACAGCGAAACAGGCCAAATGTAATAACGCAAATGGAATCACTCGCCACAAATCAATTTGGCGCCAGTTAGCGCGATAGTTCAGACCATCATCAGGGATGGTCACGGCTTCATTATCAAACCATTTAATAATCTTTTTAAACATAGTATTTTAAGCGTTCCAATATTATGGATGAGTAGCTTTGCTTGTGTTGTGAGGCACTTTACGTAACTTACTTAAATCGTAACCAAGATTTGAGATGAAACTGGTTAATTTTACATATTCTG
>JAYTRW010000251.1:0-4722 GCA_043745985.1 Methylotenera sp. | reverse complement strand
GCATTTATTTAGCGATAGTGTTACCACTGATGGGCGTACATCTGCCTCTGGTTAAAACGATGATTGCCATTACATTTGTGATTGGTTTAATTCCAGTGATCGGCAATTTAATCTCTAACACCATGATTGTTGTCGTTAGTTTAAGCCAGTCATTAGGTGTTGCGATTGCATCCTTAGCTTATTTAATTATCATTCACAAGTTTGAATACTTTTTAAATGCGCGTATCGTCGGTAGTCAAATTCGCGCGAATGCATGGGAGTTGTTGATTGCAATGTTATGCATGGAAGCCGCATTTGGCCTAGCAGGCATCGTTGCGGCGCCGATCTATTATGCCTACATTAAGTCAGAGCTACGGGCTAGAAACTTGGTTTAAATAAGTTTTAATCTTATATTTAGTAGCTGGGAGTAGGTCACTATTAATGATATGAAAATTAAATGAAGCAAAGACTTTAATATTTTTTGTTAAAAGTTCTACTGCAATCTCTAAACCTATTCACTTCAAATTATATTAATTAAGTCTACTATTGCTAAATTTTTTCTTGTTAATTTAAGCTGATAAACCATCAGGAATCGATAAGCTGATCCCTGATAACTTGCCGTTTTTAAATTAGAAACTCCAATTTGCAATTAAAGAAACTTGATGCGAAGAGTAGTCGCTATTGTTCCATTTATAGTCATATAACCCTTTAACAGACCATGCGTTACTTTCACAATTGCAATACAACATCGTAAATCCTGCACCTACATTATATAAATCACGATCTTGTTTGATACCTTGTACGGTAAATGAAGTACCCCCTCCAGCAAATGAAGCATTTTGTTCCATTGTTGTTGAATTGAAATCGTGTAACCATCTAGCATGTGCTTCTGGTGACACAGCACCATTTGATGTTTTAATGACTTTTTCAACTTTTATACCTAAACTTGATTGTAAAAAATCGTAGTTTTGTTTATCTACATTCAAACTTACATCACCACCACCTTTTTCATTAAATCTATCCACTTCGATATGTGAAGCTTGTAGCGATGCTAATGGAGTAATAGTTGTTTCATTGAGATAAAAATGCTTACCAATAGCAACAAGGCCGCTGTACTGCTTGCCTCTATAGTCTGCATTTATTTTACGGTTAATGCTTGGAAAATTGATAAGGCGACTGCTATCGTAACTGTCTACACCTGCTGTTAGAGATGCACGCATAAACCAAGGTTGAGGAGCGTATTCAAAATAACCAGTGACCTGATAAGAATCTACCTTTGTTGATGCGGCTGAGTTGTTGTCGTCAAGTGTCGATCTGGTATAGCCACCACCTAGACCTAAACGGGTCTGATTATTAAGTGGTACATCGTAACCTAGCATCAAACCTGCTGCTTCAGTTTCAAAACCACTCATACCTTGTCTGTCATCTTGTTTACCAATACTTCCAGTTGCTTTTGCCCACCAATTGCTGATTTGTTTTTTATCTCCACATTCTTGAGATTTTTGTTCATCACGTGGCGTATTAAGATCACAAGTCGTATCACAGCAATTGTTTTGCACCTCATCAAAACGTGCCATCCATTGGTCTTCAAACATACGTGTTGCTTGACCAGATATCCATGGTGCTGCAAGATTTGTATTACTAGGAGCTAATTGTGCAAGTGCATTATTTATAGCTACCGCATTAGGTAGCACGGCTATTGCATCTTGTACAGTTCTTAAATCATTGCCTACAGGGGCATTTACATCTAAAACTGGCGCCAATGCTAAGGCGCCAGGTGCAGTAACTAATGTTGCTAAAGGTGCCACTCCAGTAAGCACTATATCTACATTACCCAGTGTTGTTGGCAAACCGGAAAACGTATAGCGTGGACTATTATTAATTACTGAGACTAGAGCATTGTTAGTTCCTGAAGGCGCATCTACAATTCTAAAAGTAGTTCCGTTGGTTAGTGCGCCTGCAACTGTTGGAACTACTGTTACGCCCCCAGCATTAATTGCTGAGTCACCATTCACAATTATTTTGCCAAATACGCTATCACTGGCAAGTCTAGTATTAATAATTCCTCCAGCATTGGTTGTTAATGCACCTATCATCGTTAGAGTGTTGCTACCTAAATCAAACTGACGCGCCTGAATAGCACCGTTAACTGAAACATTACCACCAACAACGTTAATTCGTTTTAATCCGTTTGCTCCACCAATAGCACCTATAACGCTACTGCCACTATTTAAAGTTAAGGTGCCAGTGTTAGCAGTGTTAGTGGTAATTGCGCTGTTAAACAATCTATTGGCACCGATATTAATAAAGCCATCACCCGCAAAGTTGGTGCTGGACGCAACAACCCCTTGATTTAGATTGCCATTAAAATTCACAGTACCTGTACCACTTAAATTAAAAGCCGTTGTAAAGACATTGCCATTAAAATTTACTGTAGTAGCATTTGCACCTGCCGTAATATCAATAAATCTAATTAAATTTGTACCTGTGAAACCTGTAATAGTTGAATTTCCTACAAATAGTATGCTTGCTACATTATTAATATTGCTAGTAATTCCTCCATCCACATCATTGAGGGAGTTAATATTTATATTTGGATTAACTGTTAGAAGCCCAGCTCCTGTCGTATCTACTCCAGTTGCTTCCCCAATAGTATCACCTGGAGCAACACCAAAAATATAGGGAAGTGCAACTGTCTCGCGTGCAGAAGTTGCTGGTGCCCAAGTAGCAATTGCAACCGATACCGCAACATATATTAGTTTGACTTTCATGGATAACTCCTACGACGAAATTTAATTTTTAGTTATTTGATAAACTCAATTAACTTTGAATTTTCAGTATATTGGAGTGGACTAAGATGGAGTGTGTGTCAGCACACATAAGAGGCAATTTTAAAAAAAGATTTTTTATATCAAAATTAAGTATCAAAATTAAAAACAAGCAACAAATTTAGGGGTGAAGTAATTAAGAATTACTTTGGCGACATGCATGTGGAAAATAGTTGTTTCGGTGATTAGTAAATTATGGAGAGTACACGTTCAAGAAGGCTTTATTATTAAATCCAGCACAAGTTTATGCTATGAAAACACAATAACTAAAGAATCATTTTTATTATTCTCAACTAATGTGAGCTTAGATTCAACCATAAAAGCTCAAAACAACAACTGTAAATATTGAAGGAGCGGCTGAAATTTAACGCAACTTTCTACCCCCCCTAAATTTAGCAATTTTTATTTATCATTGCTCAATTAATGCTTTCGTCTATCGCTGATGATTTTAGCGGCCCATTCTCTTCCACCAAGTCCAAAAGCGATTGCTAGCGCTAAAAACACTGCACCAAACATAATCACAAATAATGCGGTAATCAGTTGAGTGCCAATATCTAATTGCTCTAACGCCACAAAAATCGCAAATATTTGTACTAAATATTCTGCAGAAGTGCTCATTGCCAGTGCCCCATCAAACCTAATGCTGTGTAGCCAAGCAAAAACAAGGCGATTAATAAAGCGACTCAATAAAGTACCAAATATCAACACAACAATCGCTACGATTATTTTTGGTAAGTAGTTAGCTAATTGATTGAGCATAAGGGCGACTTCTGTCATGCCTAATGCATTGGCGCCAGTAATCACAAATAGTAAAATCACCAGCCAGTAAACAACTTGGCTAACAATGCCACTCAAGGAAACGTCAAAGTCATCATTTTTTAAAAAGGCTTCTAAACCAGATTTTCCCGCATATTGATCAAATTTGACCAGTTTCAAAATTCGTTTTACAGCCAGCCTAGCTACTTTGGCAACTAACCAACCGCAAAATAAAATGACAATGACGGCTAAAAGCTTAGGAAAAAACATGGCGACTTGTTGCCAGAATTGATTGAGAGAAAAAAGAAAAGTATCAATTTGATATTGCATAGAGTGCTCCTCGATAGATTTTTTAGTTGAATCTATTACGCTGAAAAGGGTGTTGCCCCAATAACGACTAATTCCACAAAAGTTAACTTTATGTTTTAGTTCGAAGAATAATAATGTTGCGAATTGATTATCGCTTAATTGGAGATGTGTCGCAATGGCTGAGATTGGTAATGACTTTGCATCTGTATTTTGTCATCACTTAATGTAGATGACAAAATACAGATGTCGAATAGAAACACTCTATATATGCGTTGCTGAGTTTCAAGAGGTTAGTTCTTAAGCTTGTAAAATCTATTCTCCAGTGTTTTTCCTTTAGTAATATTATCAAGCTTACTGCCAATTGAGTCTCCCAATGAGGCCAATCTTTCATCAGGTTTAGGGTGTGTTTTAAATAGCAACGCAACGCTATTATCATTTGGATTTGTCTGCCCCAACATTTGTAGCACCTCAGTTAAGCCAAATGGCTCATAACCAGAGCGCGTTGCGTAGCTTAAGCCTAATCTGTCGGCTTCAAACTCTGCGTCTTTATCTAAACTTCTCGCACTAATTTCAGCACCACTGCCAATCGCTTTGCTAATAATTTTGTTATCTTTACCAAGCTTCTTGCTGAGGAAGCTGGCGCCTATATTAAGCAACTGTTGTTTTTGTAAAACCTTGAGTTGATGTTTTGCGACTACATGACCAATTTCATGGCCTAATACACCCGCCAGCTGTGCCTCATTATTCATTTTTCGATACAAGCCTTTAGTCACCATCACGTAGCCACCAGGCGCCGAAAATGCATTTAAATCGTCACTTTCAATGACACCGAAGTGCCAAGGCAAGTCAG
>JAYTRW010000250.1:0-1414 GCA_043745985.1 Methylotenera sp. | reverse complement strand
TGCCCATCAAGTTTCAGCCACTTTTTTACAGATGATGTTTATTTTAGTCTTGCTGTATGTCTCGCTGAACGCATTTACTACCTCAAATAAAGTCCGTAACCCACAAGGGCATTTATTTAAACCTCAAGTAGCTCCATGTGAAATAAACCCCTCTACCTCAAAACTATTTTGGACAGCTTCTTGCACGAAGCGTCTACTTTTAACTGGTTCAGTTGCTGGATTCTTATCTGGTTTTCTCGGTGTTGGTGGCGGCTTTGTTGTTGTGCCTAGTATGCAAAAAATGAGCAATATGGAAAACCGTATGGTTGTTGCCACCACGCTGGCCATGACCGCATTAGTTTCTATGGTGGGTGTTATATCCTATGCAGGTTATAACGCAATTAATTGGGTAGTTGCGGTGCCGTTTGTTAGTGCTACGCTTTTCGGCAGCTTGTTAGGTCGCGGTTACGCTAACAAAATCACATTGAGAAAATCAAAACTGATATTCGCTAGTATAAGTTTCTTGATCGCGATATTGATGATGATTCGACTGATGTAGCTAAAGGGTGATGACCTCAATCGTCAAGTTAGAATTTACAAGAAAGTCAGTGTAAGCATTCTGTAAGCAAACAAGTTTAATATGCAATATATTAATTTTGTATAGGAGTCTGCTGATGAAACTAAAATCATTCGTACAAGTAATAGTCGTCGCGCTAGTGACCTCGTTTTCGCTATCTGCATTTTCTACTGAAGATGCTTCGATGCATCAGGTTTACCTTGCCGCTGAAGCTGGAAAGTTCAGCGAGGCGCAATCCATGATGGACAAAGTGCTTCATGACCATCCTAGCAGTGCTAAGGCGCACTTTGTAGAAGCTGAGTTGCTCGCAAAACAAGGGCTTTATAAAAATGCTCAAGATGAGTTAACTACTGCGGAACGCTTGCAACCGAATTTATCTTTCGTTAAACCTCAAACATTAGAAAAACTTAAAGCACAAATATCGACAGCTCATCCAGTCTCTCAAGTAGCTAGTAACCATAATTTTCAGCCAGCTAGTAGTGGTGCAACGCCATGGGGAATGATTTTCTTGATGGTAGGCTTAATCGCCTTTATTTACTTAGCTGCAAAATGGATGACTAAGCGTGCTACTGATGCAGCTCCAGTTAGTAATTACCCTAGCACTGCCAATCTTAATTCAGCGCAATATGGACCTTCAGTTTCCACAATGGGGCAAGCAAGCGGTGGTTTAGGGTCAACGATGATGAGTGGGTTGGCAACAGGTGCTGCAGTAGGTGCTGGCATGGTTGCAGGTGAAGCAATCATGCACCATTTTACCGATGGAGACCGCGGCAGCAATGAATTTATCAATACAGCTCAGGCTATTGATAGGCCTGAAAATCAAAATGATATGGGCGGCACAGACTTTGGTATTGCAGA
>JAYTRW010000249.1:0-1418 GCA_043745985.1 Methylotenera sp. | reverse complement strand
CTTCGGCGGGTATAAACATCACGGCACCATCAGATGTCACATTTGAAATAATGTACTTATTAGCAATATCATCCACATGTTTTTTAACATCAAGTTTGAACTGCTTTTCTGCGGCTAACTGTTCAATATCACTCAGTTTACTATCAAACATACGATGATAATTTTCAAGCGGAAATTTACTATCTACCGCTACCGTACCTGTTGGGTCAGGTAAGAACAAAGCACAATCTGCACGCGTACCATTTTCAAAAGTATGTTGCATGGCGAATGAATTCACTGGTAGCACATTGCGTACCAATGCCTCCAACTGCACCTCACCAAATGCGCCTCGGCTACGTTTATCGCCCAATAGTTCTTGCAAGCTCACCACATTAGTCGTTAAGCCATCGATTTTCTTTTGTGCTTCGTCTATCGTTGCAAGACGTGCCATCACATCAATAAACGTTTGGTTAGTCTTTTTAAAACCTTCATCTAAGCGCTCAGAAACTTTGCCACCAATTTGCTCTAGGCGCCCATCCACGGCTTTAGTTAAACTCTCGATACTTTGCGTTAGCGTCGTGGTCGCCTTTAGCATTGTGTCATTGATAAGTGCTTGCTGTGACTTGCCTTGCTCGCTCAAAGTAATGTGCAATTTTTCCAATACGGTTTCACGTGTGAACGACAAGCTATTATTCTGCGCCAATTGAAGTGTCTGCATGGCTTCACGAGTCGCTTGCAACTCAGCCGCCACGCTAGAGCGCAAGCGCTCGCTGGTTTCATTTGAAGAGGTGCTTAAACGATCACCCAATTTATTTAAGCCATCATTAAAATCTAACAACATGGCGCGGTGTTTCTCTTCTAACTGCTGCAAAATCACCGCATTTTTATCTAGCTGATTGACGCGCAGCATCTGCCAAATCATCAGCGACAAAATGGTAATCGCTACCACTAAAATTAATATTTGTATCATAAGGCGTGATTATACCTGATGCGGATTGCTCCGTTTTTAGAATAAACGTGTACGGGAAACTTACTCGAAAATGAATTAAGAAAACTTATTATTAATAGCCGTAATAAATGGGCCTAGCTTGGGCGGCTGTGGTTCAACATCGACTTTAATATCAAACTTCTTCAACGCAACGGTACACACTGGGCCAATAGACGCTACCATGCTTTTATTAAGCATTGTCTGCAGTGATTGATGGCGACCGAGCGATTCAGCCACTGCAAAGAAGTTATAAACTTGTGATGCACTGGTAAAACATACCATATCAATTTTGCCAACATCAAGCGCATCCATTAAATCAACCAGCGGCTGAGTATCTGCTGGTAAACTCCAGCGATAGGTGGCAATCTCAGTGACTAAAGCACCTCTTACTTCCAAGGCTTGCTGAAGCTCTAGGTTAGTGTCGCCATAACGCTGCACTGCTACTCGCTTG
>JAYTRW010000248.1:0-1419 GCA_043745985.1 Methylotenera sp. | reverse complement strand
CCTGTCCAAAATGCGGCGAACATTTTGACGAAGCGGTTCCCCATGATGCGGAAGCACCAAAGCGCGGATGGCAGGCCAAATCAGAGTCTATGCCTACCCCTGTTATTCCGGAGCAGTCAATCCCGTATCCAGATTATATTTTACCGGATGGGCGACTTTCTACAAATTTGTCTCAGTCAGTTCAAGAGCCTATGGCCAATAGCAGTTCTGGATTGCAGAAGTTTCTAGCTTATTCTGGCGTTACTGCTCTCGTAATCGGTATAGCCAGTGTTATTTACTACATGAATTTCTTCTCCGTTACTGTGACGACACCCCAACTTTCTATTTTAGGTCAGTCCATAGGGGGTGGCGAAGTAAATAATATAGGTCTCATCTCAGACCGACAGAATGGACTTATTGTTGGTATGAGTGTGGCCTTGCTGGGAGCAATTCTGTTAATTGCAGGCATTTTTGTAGATGTTCGCAATGGAGCCAAGAATCTAGGTGTAAGTTCGTTAATTGTTTATGCCGCAATTTTATCGGGAGTACTAGGGGTCAGTGTATATGGTGCAAGAGAAGTAAAGCATCAACACATCATAAAAGCAGAAGACTTGCAAGCGCAGGATCACCTTAAAATGATTGGGCTAGGCATTATTCAATTTACCCAAGATCATGATGAAGTTTTTCCTCCCATGAGCGATAGCTCTACCCTGAAAGATGCACTCAAGCCTTATATTTCTAATGAGCAGACTTTTATAAATCCCGTTACCACTCGGCCCTTTGTGCCGAACCCAAAATGTTCTGGCATTACTTTAGACAGTATCGCAGACCCTGCTAGACTTGTTGAAATGTATGACGAAGTTTCCGAGCCGGATGGGAGTCGATGGGTTCTTCTCTCAGATGGACATATTCGCAGAAAAACTACCGCAGAGTGGACTTCAACTCTTGCAAATCAGAAACCGAACAAAGCATATGATGCATCTGATATGAACTATGAATCAGGTTATACATTGATTCCTTCCGTAAAACCAAAGCCGGGTTAGTGTAAAATTGTTTCTGTAACTTGGAGCCAATTCCCTCGTGGGCATGGCAATTTACAGAAAGGACTTCACACTATCAATGGGGATAGTGTAAAATTGTTTCTGTAAAAGCTGGGAGCATCCAGTTTTTGTCTCTATTTAGTGATCATTATTGGCTGAATGTTAGGTAGGCCTTGCCCGCCTGCCAGTCGTCGCTGATCTCCATCAGCAGCGCAGATACCAGCCGCAGGCAGGAGGCTTCGTTTGGGAAGATGCTTGCCACCTGCGTGCGCCGTTTCACTTCACGATTGACCCGCTCCACTCCGTTGGTGGTGCGCAGCAGGCGGCGGTGCGGCTCAGGAAACAAAAGCACCGTCAAGCCTTCGGGCAGGCTCTCCTCCAGCCACACGGCAAGCTTCGG
>JAYTRW010000247.1:0-1421 GCA_043745985.1 Methylotenera sp. | reverse complement strand
CGGCCGTCGCTTCGATGATCAAACTTTCAAGCAGAATACTTTTATTTTGCAGCGTGATATGCTGAATATGCATCGTCAGCAAATTCTTACTACGCGCTACACATTCGTGCATATCAACAGGTTTGTTAATAAAGTCTGTTACCCCAGCATCTAGGGCGGAGTAGCGTGTTTCGGCATCTTTTTTAATCGTGATCATCATCACTGGCACTGCTGCATACGCTGGAAGCTTTTTAAGCAATCGTACAAATTCGATACCATTCATTTCAGGCATTAAGTAGTCTACAAATACTAAATTTGCAACATGCTCTTGCGCCCATTCCAGCGCTTGCTCAGGGCTACTTTTTTCAGCAACTGTGATCTTAGGGTTGATGCTTTTTACTACCTGCGCAAGTATCGCTCGGCTGGTCGATTGGTCATCAACAATGAGTACTGAGGAGTCGTCAAATGATTGTATGTTTATCACTAATAGTTATCCTGAAACTAGCGGGTATTGCTTATACTTAATCAATCTAAGCAATATTCAAGCCACTCTTTTGAGAATGGGCTAAGTTGTAAAGTTAAAGCTTAAATACTTCAAATAAATCAAAGAGTAAGTGCTGTTATACTTATTCTAACATTTAGTCACTTTAAGCTTTATGCCATTCTACAATTATATTGTAGACGTCAAGTGTTCAATATAAGACAGAAAAGTAGCTTATATTGACACATTTAGTGTATCCAATTCTGAAATATTATTATCAACAATTAATAACTAGATTTAATAAAAATATTACCTTCTGGTTTTAAATCAAAAGCAATGCAGATGCGCTCTTCATTAGAGGTGAACGGAATCGTACGGTGAAATAATGAGGATGGAAATAATACAATATCGCCCACGCTAGGGCTGGCAATGCCTACTGGGAAATTATTGTGTTTTTGCGGGTAATTATCACCATGCAAGCCATATTCAAAACAGCCTTCATTAGGATCCTTTTTATCTTTTGGTAAAACGAGGTAAACCGCACCACTTATCCAGCCAACCTCATGAATGTGTCTTTCTAAATAGCCACCGCTTCGCAATCTTACGTACCAAGAACTGGTAAATTCCAACTCTTTTGGAAAAGATTGAATCAGCTCACAATCGGCACCTGCAAAGTGATGTTTATAATTGAGAAATTCTTGCTTAACAATTTCGCCAAGCTTTCTAAAGGAAGCTTCAGGTCGCTTGAATAAATTACCTGCGGATTGTTTGCCGTTGATAATCATGCCTTGGGCACGCACTTCTATTGCGGTGTTGTTGATGTCGTTGAGTAAATCTTTTAACAACTGGCTATCAGGCTCGGCCAACTCTGCAATGCTGTGTTGATAAACAAAATCAAAGCCATTTTTACAGAAATTATATTGATCCTCTGTGCCAAAATTGACCGCATGATGTGTGGATA
>JAYTRW010000246.1:0-1424 GCA_043745985.1 Methylotenera sp. | reverse complement strand
GTGTTCTTGCTTGTTCTTGTGTTTTTTGAGCATAAGAACAAGCGAAACCCAATCATAGAACCGTTGTACCTGCGTTCTTATATTTATTTAAAAATAGAATATAGATATAGAATAAAGAACATATAAGCCCCTAGTCGTTTTTATTTTTCTTGTTCTCCGTGTTCTTGCTTGTTCTTGGCATTTTTTCACTTAAGAACAAGCCAAACCCAGTCAGGGCACCGTTGTACCTGTGTACCTATTATTATATATAAATACAATATAGATATAGAATAGAGAACAAGTTCGTGCGGTTTTTGATGCTAAATACTAGACTAGTATATGCATCATTTTCCAAAAGTGCCAAAAGATAGCTACATATTATCGGTCTAAAAAGTAAGAACACGTATGTACTTTTTTTGCCCTCACGCTTACTCTCCCAGTGTTCTCACAGCCGATAACTAGTTAAACCTAATCCGATATATTTTGCAGCAAACTCTATGCCGCACAGCGCATTCCGACGTTCTTAAAACATTAGCCCACCCCCCTCACAAACAGTCCTTTTTAAGAACAAATAGCCCTTTTTAAGAACAAACAGTCTTTTTTAAGAACACGGAGAGCAAGAATCCCCCCTTGTATAGTTATAAAAACTGCAATATACTGCGTAACAGTAAGAAAAAAGCTTACTATATCTGTAAATATGCTAAACACCACTAGGGGGAGTAGTCGTCATGCCAAAAGCTCATATATGGAGTACCACACCTGCAAAATGCACCTTATGTAACCGCACGAAACCCGCGCATGATTTTGATAATAGCAACACACCATCAAGACCATATAGTGCATGCAAAACTTGTCGCGCACGTAGAAAAGCTTCTAAAGAAGGTGTAGTGCTATATCAAATACAACGTGCTGCGGTTAAAAAAGCCAAGCTTAAAGTAGAACATAAACATCATTTGTACTACCACATGCGTAGATTAGCCAGACCTACTATTACCTATATCAACACGCTTAGGTCACAATTAAAAGCAAGTACATTAGAAGGTAAGCCATCAGAACGTAGGCACTTAACAATAGAAAAGCATGAAAGCATCCTAGCTACCTATCATAAAGCATGGGAGGTGCAGTGCGAGCAGTATGACATGACCGATATGCACGACAGCATAGATACGATATTAGATATGCTCAAAGCTGATGGATACCCAACACACTAACCAAATGCCAAACCGTAGTCCGACTACAAATGCCAAACCAACATAAAGGATACAACACCATGGACACAACAACTCAACAGCCCCAACAGCCATTACCAAGAACGCCAGCAGATATGGGGATATCAGAAGAGAAAATGCTAGCTTTCAGGGCGCTAGACCCAGCCAATCGTGCCAAGTACATCGTTAGTCTCATTGCCAAAGGTGCCACACTCAACATCATTGCAGTAATATTTG
>JAYTRW010000245.1:0-4773 GCA_043745985.1 Methylotenera sp. | reverse complement strand
ATAACTTTGAGCTAGACCCTACATGCTATAAAGGTACCAAGAAGGCTAGACTGTTATCAGGCACTGGCATACAAATGGATGGCGTGTTATGTTATCAGTTCACCATGCGGTTAGATGCATCAGTGATAGCCCATGGCGCAAAGTAGTACCCCTAGTATCATATACCCATTTAAAGATATGACCCGTGGGGATAGCTTCTTTGTGCCTAGCTTAAGTATACTAAAAGACGTGGTTGTTATATATGAGCGTGCTAAACAAGCCAATAAAGTTGTTCAATGCATTGATGTATTAGAAAATGGTATGCTTGGAATAAGAGTGTATTGTATTAAGTAGAAATGTAGTATAGTTGTGTTGGGTGGTCATGCACCTATTTCCGTGTAGTACTTATCCCTACCTTCGGGTAGGGACTTTTTTAGAAAGTATATTGTGAACGAATCTGATTTTGAAGCCGCATTAGCCGTACAAGCTATCACTCTTGAACAAGGACTACATGCAGCTAGAGAATTTAAAACTACCCTTAAACCTATAGGTAGTTGTTATAACTGCGCAACAGGTGTTAATAATGCCCACCTATTTTGTGATAGCGAATGTGAGCAAGATTATAACTTTATCCAACAACGCAGGGTTCAGAACACTAAAGTGTTATAGTAACTGTTTACGTAAGTCACCTACACGCTGTAGTATTACCTTCTCCCTTTTTAAAATCTCACTCCTACGAGTGGCTTTATCTTCCCGTGATATGGCGCTAGCTAATACTTGTTTATACTGGTTACGGCTAGCGGTTAGTTGAGTGGTTATTGCATTGATTTGCCCATGTGCATTAATTAGGTCTTTATGCTCTTCACGATAAGCTGCTGCCTCTTGTGGGTTTTCTGCTAGCATCTTTTTCCATGTGTTGTATTTGCTGGTTACTTTTTCACGCAAATCATAGAAACGTTGCTTATCTCCGCTAGCTTCTTCATTGTAAAACATCCCCCCAACTCCTGGCATTTCATTTAAGCGTAGTTCAGGTCTATCTGCTAACATGTAATTAGATGTTTCAGATATTAACTGCGCGCCTCCACCCAATACCCCACGCAAAAAGTTATCAATCTTAATAGGGCTGATATTAACATTCAACATACCATCACCATACATCGCATTGCTAATTTGTTTTGCAAACTCTGAAGTGTTTGTAGAGAATTGTTGGTTTGCATCTTGCCCTAGTAAGTCAGCGCCTACTAGCGGACGGTCACCATAGAATGAATGGTTAGTAACTCCTTCTAATAGTGGCTTAATAAAAGTAGGGGTTACATCACTGGGGGTAACTATCACTGCAAAGAAAGCTTGTTTAAATGCTGATTTAAGTGTGGCATCATCATCAGTCATTTCAGTGAATAGATTGCGAGACAATCTCTCCATACCAATCTTTAAAAACAGATACTCATTAGGTACTGGTATTTTAATTGGCACTCCACCCATATTAAAAAAGTAGTTAACATTTTTAGACTCTTCAGTTTGATTCTCATAGTCATCATCACCAGCTTTTGCCATAGCATACATAGCAGTAAGGCTAGCGTACATAGCCAATCTCGTCATCAGCTG
This sequence comes from Methylotenera sp., assembly GCA_043745985.1. Taxonomy (GTDB): domain Bacteria; phylum Pseudomonadota; class Gammaproteobacteria; order Burkholderiales; family Methylophilaceae; genus Methylotenera. The sequence continues at coordinate 3,189 of JAYTRW010000245.1, read as the reverse complement.
TTTTTTAGCATGCGCTTTACTAACCCCTGGGATATTACCGCGTAAGGACTCAAACGTACGCCACTCACCTTGAATTGCGGTATTAACAAATGGTACTAAAGCAGTTAAGAAGTTCAATGCTTTTGAGGTACCTTTATTTTGATAGTTTAAATAAAGTAAGGATTCCATAGCTGCTTGGTTATCTGTTGCCCCACGTTTTTTAGCCTCATCAAATATAAATGCACGTGCTGATAAGTCAGATGCACGTGCTAAACGCTCCATACCAAATATGGCTTTTTGTATTATATTTTTGGGGGTGCCTTGTGCCTTTTCATACCAAGTGTTATCGTTATCCAGAGTGTCTATTTGCCCAACAATACCATAGCTAGCTAGTTTTTTACCTGTCTCTGATTCGCTTATGACGTTATTGGCTAAGTTAGAAACGACTTTTCCAAAGGTGCTTATCAACCCAACTTGGCTTCCTGTCATCAAGTATAAGCGTTGAGTATCTAGCCATACTTGGCGCACAAAGAATTGAGGTAATAACGTAATCCCACGGCGCAAATATCCAGTAGCCTTACGTGCCATATCAAAAGTAAAGCTACCCATCACAGGGAACGCAGCAAATGTTTGAGCTACGTTTGGGTCAATGACCTTAAAGTTTTTAGGGTTCCCATCACGATATATAGTAATGATGCCATCTTCTAGTGCTGCTGGTTTATTAGTCCAATGTCCACCTGTATTAGGATCTAGCTTATTCATAGCTACTAATTGGTCTGCTACTAGATTAGCTGCATTGGCTTTAATCGCACGAGTATACAACCACTCTAAATTCCCTAGCATATTTGAAATTACATTATCAACTTGTTTATCACTACCTTTAATTCTTTGTTCCGCACGACCCCTTAAAATGCCTTGATAGTATTGAGTGTCCGACTGGTTTTCTTCTTGCTGTACGCGATACATTGGCACGTATTCAGAACGTGATATAAACTCATTGGCTTTCCCTCTTGTCATAGCTCCAGATGCCACATTAGCTTCAATTGCAGGTGTACGCATTGCTGTCCAAGTGCTCATTATTTCATTGTACTGCGTAGGGTACCGCTTTTGTAGTTCTTTGCCAAAGTTATACTCTGACTGATTAAACTCAGTATCACTTAGTATCCCTTGAGATTGTAGCTCTTTATATCTGTCAGCAAGTACCATGCATTTAATAGCTAATTTAGCCTCAGTATCGTGATCATATTTATCAGGGTATTGCTGCACATAATCAACAAGGAACTGCTTTTCCCAATCAAGTAGTTTTGCGCCATTAGCTTCAGTCTCTTCAACTTTTGGTACCCCTTGGTCATCAAAATACATGTACCCTTTAGGCAGGACATTACTCATTAAGTTACGATGCTGTTGGGCACGAAAAAAGGCATATATCCCAAAGTCTTTATTAGTGTCGTCATTAGTAAATTTATCAGCCCCATATAGTTTCATTGACTGATTATAAAATGTGGTTCCTGGGCCTAGTAACTTATTAGCGTAGCTATCCCAAGTGCTGCTATTAGCTAGTTTAGCTTTTATGGACTCAACTCGTGTAGGTTCAACTGGGTTTAAGATCTCATTGGTAGGCAAGTCATCAGGGTTAATATAGGCACGACCTATAGGAGCTTTACTTGTTAATGGTTCAGTTGGTTTAGTACTAGTGTCAATAGATGTAGCACCTTCCCAACCTTGAATACGCGCAGCACCATAGGCGAGTGCGACTATATCATCAGGTGAAATGCTGTTAGGATCCATACCTAACTTACGCACAGTGTTAGCAATGCCAGCCCATAGGTTACGTAGCCAAGAAACAATGTTGCGGTTCTGGTTATTTATTTCAGTATAAGGTGTATACCCTGCGTTGACTGCCTCTTCAACAAAGTATGCGATAACTTCTTGGTTGGCTACATCTGACGTTTTGGCATTGTCACCAGCTTCGGTAACGCGGGACAGCGCCTTTTTAGCGAGTTTCTTTTCATTTGGTTTTCCACTTTCAGCCATACGGTTAATTACATTGGATAGTTGCTCAATTCGAGCATGCCCAAGTACGCGCTCTAACCCCATATGCACCCCTACCTCATGTAGGAATACCCCAATCTCTTTACCTTTAGGGATGTTATCTGCATATAGCGTAGCAGTTCTACCATCATACTCACCTTGTACGTTTTCTTTACCTGCAGGGGCTGATTGCTCCACCACAATTCGGTCATTGGCAAACTTAGGGTTAGCAAACGCTGCTCTAATTGCATCTGTAGTTTCTTGCGCAGTAGATCTTTCTACTGATGTACTTGTGGTATCAGTTGCTGTATTAGGCGCTATACTAGGTTCAGTTATACCATCTGGCTGTACCGCTTTTGAATATAAATGCTCATCACTTGGGTTAGCTGGTTCATCTATTGGGTTAGGAGCAAACTGTTTACGACCTAAAGAAACTATCCGATCTGCTTCTAGTTGGCTTAAATACCCATCAGTTTTAGCTTGTCTTATTTGGGTTTGCTGTACTTTTGATAGCTCAGCATAAGGTACATCTGATAACGCCTCCCATGTTTGATCAATAGGCTCAGCATTTAATGCACTAATACTCGTCTTTGCTCGTTCATCAATGCCTCCAATAGATCCAGTATCATTTCCCACTGGGGTTCCGTCAACTTGTTGAGGATTGGATGTGAGATTGGCTCCTCCTGCATCAGCTGGCTGAATGCTAGGCTCATTTCCTCTTGGGTCAACTCCGTTATCGGGGGTAATGGTTGAGCTATCCTGAACTTGAGCATTTAATACCTCCTGTAGCTTACTGACTTTTGGTTTAATCTTACTAGCCTGTGCTTGAGTTAGAAAGTTTTCAATATTAGTGGCCACACCTTCTTTAGTCCACTTAGGGTTATTTGCAATGTCCCCTAGTTTTGCATAAACTTTAGCGCTAGTAACGTTCTGCCCAATTAAATCCTGTACAGTAGCTTTCATTTTAGGGGTTAGCCCAAGCTCATCTAAAGTTTCAGGTGTAATTATTTTTGGGTACTTCTTGTTATTGAATGCAGACTCAACCTCTTGCTGCGTAACACCTTGTTGAGTAGTATCAACTGCAGCTATTGGCTCAGGCGTAGTGCCTTGGGTAAATAGATTGCGGCGTTGTAGTAGCTCCGACTGCACCCCATCACGGCGTTCTGATAGCGCAGCTTT
>JAYTRW010000244.1:0-1429 GCA_043745985.1 Methylotenera sp. | reverse complement strand
GATCTGCGGCTGGTAAATGTGACAACACTTGGGCTGCGGTTTTAACACGCCAATCTAAACCACGCTGATTATGACTATCATGTTGCGGAAACTCCGCTTCAAAAGATTGTCCAGCAATATGCATTTTTGCCAATACCGAGCCAACTGCTGCGCATTGCAGTACATTCGGCGCTTCAATATCTTGGCCATTCAAGCAACTAATTAAAGCGGCAGGCTTACCGTTTAGCATGTGCAAACTAGCGCCCGCTTTGTCTGCAATTGGCTTAGGGCAAGGAATACCGTGTGCCGCAAGATGACTCATCAAATCAATGAAATATGGCAGTTCTTCTAAGGCATTGTGTTCAAACAAGGTGAGTACAAACTTATTCTGGCTGCCATTATGTTGAGTCGTCACAAAATAATTGGTATTAGTAATGCCCGATGAAATACCTTTTAGCTCTACAAGTTCGCCTATCGCGTAATCTTGCAGCCAAGTTTGTAATTGTGGAATGCTGACCGAGGTAAATACTGACATAGATTAGAGTGTTATAAAGTGATTAATGGGTAACTAGTCTTGGGAATGTTAAATAAATAAAGAGGGCGATATACCCTCTTTATTTAATACATTTTTGTTTTATTAAAACCTAAAAATCGTCCACTTAGGAATACTCATAGGCTGGCTTGGACCATCGTTCACCCAACCGCCATTTTGATCTTCCTTGTGCATGTAATAAGGCACCCCATGTGCTGGCGTAATTTTCATCATGTAAAGCTGGCCGTTGATGCGATACTCCTCAATCGTTTCACCTTTTTTCTTGATAATAGTGATTTGTGGCTCATCGGCATTGTCTTCGTTGGTCATGGCCGGTGGCGGAATGTCTTCTAACGGCTGTAAATCGGCAGGCGGCGTTTTAGCTTTCGGTGTTTCAGCAGCCATTGACGGCAGTTGCGCGACACCAAGCGCTAGCAAAAGTGCTATATTTTTCCAGATAATACTCTTAGAGATCTTACGCATGGCGTGACACCTATTCTTTAAAATTGAATCGAAACCTGATTTACTGATTTTAGCAAATTACACGCCTATATAATGCATTTGCTATAAATAAAGCTGCACGCGCTCTTCATCCACAGACAACTTAAATCCACGTGTTTCATAATGTTTGAATATCGCTTCAACAACGGCTTTTGGCTCATCAATGACTTGAATCAAATCTAGGTCATCGGCCGAAATCATTTTTTCATCGACCAAAGTGGTTTTAACCCACTCGACCAAGCCGCGCCAAAATGCTTCACCTACTAAGATAATCGGCATTTTCAAGCTTTTACCAGTCTGCACCAAGGTAATCGCCTCCATCACTTCATCCAGAGTACCAAAACCGCCTGGCATCACCACATAAGCACTGGCATATTTGACAAACATGACCTTACGCATGAAAAAATGCTTAAAATT
>JAYTRW010000243.1:0-1430 GCA_043745985.1 Methylotenera sp. | reverse complement strand
CTTAAATTATCAACAACGGCAATTTCTTCAGACACCATCAGCAATACATCTGGCACATTAATCACATCGGGCTTTTGCACGCCAGCTAAACGCTTTTCAATGTAGCGCACAGTTTCATAGCCAAAGTAACCCGCCAAACCACCAGTAAACCGTGGCAAACCTTCATAAGGCGGCGTTTTGTAGCGCGCTTGAAAACTTTTAACGAAATCTAAAGGATTAGTGTTTTCTACTGTTTCAACGACGACATTATTTTCGAGTACTTGTACTTGATTATCGTACGCCACGACACGTGTTTTGGCTGGCAAGCCAATAATCGAGTAGCGACCAAAGCGTTCGCCACCCTGCACGGATTCAAGTAGATATGAAAAAGGTTGATTGGCTAATTTGAGATACAGCGACAGTGGTGTATCTAAATCAGCAAAGGTTTCTAACACTAGCGGGATGCGGTTGAATCCTTTTGCAGCTAAAGCATCAAACTCTGTTTTGTTAATTGTGGTAAACATGATGTAAAAATCTTTCTAATAATTTTCTAATATTTGCGACTTCACTTTTGCGGCTGCACTCGGCCGCAATGGCTACATTTCGCCTGTTGGTTGCTGGCAAGGTCGGCTCAGCTTCGCCAAGAGCCACGCCAGCTTAGAAAATCATTATCAAAAGTCATCATATTTATTCTGTTCGTTAAGCAATTAAGCCAAAAGTGTTACTAAATCTTGTGAAGCTAATTCGGTTAAGTCGGCAATCATTGCATCGACCTTAGACTCATCAATTAACCGCCCCTGATTATAACCGTAAGGTACGGTAACAATAAAGCAACCTGCCGCATGGGCCGCTGCAATATCAGTTTCTGAGTCGCCAATTAACATTGCCTCAAAAGTATGAACGTCTAGCTTTGCGCAAATGTGCTGTAACTGCATAGGGTCAGGTTTCTTTTTTGGCAAACTATCGCCAGACACCACTATCTCGAAGAACTCTGCCAAACCGCTTTTTTGCAACAATGGCAAAGTGAATTTTTCAGGTTTATTAGTCACACAAGCCAGCTTCAAGCCTTTGTCACGCAAGGCTTGCAAGCCTTCCACTACACCATCATACGGCTTACTATTACTTACATTATTTGCATAATGAGAGAAAAACGACCTCTCCGCTTGCGCAAATAACGCTGCATCAGGTTCATCGTTCAATCGACTAATGTCCAACTGGCTATTGAGACAGCGCTTAATAAGCACAGCCGCACCTTCACCTATATAACTTTCAACTTGCTTCTCGGGCAACACTGGCCGATTTAAATCAGCCAGCATTAAGTTGATTGCCAATGCGATTTCTGGCGCGCTGTGGACTAGTGTGCCGTCAAGGTCGAGCATGACGGCTTTTACTCTAAACATGGGCAGTCAACTTAAATGCTAAGACAGTTGAAATTTTAAGTTGAGCTGTTA
>JAYTRW010000242.1:0-1431 GCA_043745985.1 Methylotenera sp. | reverse complement strand
TTCATATCTAAGGCACGTGCTACCTCTGAGCCTATTGAACTTTTAGCACACCCTGGCTCACCTCGTACCATAACTGTATTAGTACGCCCCACTGCTATGATTAGTTTAACTGCTTGTTGAAAGTTTACTGTTTGCATATCCATGATGTTTCTCCGTATTGTGTAGTCCGACTACTTATTGTAGTCGAGCAGGTTTATCGTATACTCAGTGATGCTTCTATTTAATACACCCTCAACCCATTTAGATAGGTAGTGGTCAGCTGGAAGTGGGTCTAGCTTAAGCGTCTTTAAGTATTTCAACGCTGGCTCTGAAAATGCCCATGTCTCTCTAAAATATTCATTGGGTGATAGGTCTATAAAGGTGTCTAGGCTTTTTAGTATCCCCTCCATATGTTGGGGGCTACTGCTGTCATTAGGTGCATGGGTTAAACAACTTATACTAACCGCTGCTTTGATATGCTCAATTACTCGCTCACGTTCAGCACCTACACAGTTCTTAAGTCTCATTGCCCATGAGTCAATCTTAAGGGTAGACAACCCTGAGTTACGCAGCAGGTCTTTCTGTATCATGAAGTAAAGCTCGATGTTAGGAATCTCTCTTGATTTAATAGTATTAGTCAGAAACTTTAATCGTCTGTTTGTCATCTTGGTAAAGTCTATTGTAATTGCCCCCCTTGACGCCATTGCAAGTGTTTTGTTCGCTATGTGTAAGCTCATGGTGCGTTCTCCTCGTGTAGACCTAATTGTTTAAGGAACTCAGGGTTTAGGGTAGACATATCATTAGGCTTCAATTCAAAAAACATATACTCGTGTGCGCCATGTGCGGCATCTTTATTAAAGACCTCCAGCATAGCATCTGATAACTCATCAGCTCTACCCAGCATGTAGTTAACTCCTGCTGTGCCATATGTCAGCAGCCACTCTATCGCCAGTGGTTTAAGTACTTGTATCTGTGCATCAGTTAACTGCATGATGTGTCTCCTCATGTAGTCCGACTACAGGTTTAGGGTAGATGCCAAAGACTTCATAATAAAAGTCTTCAAACGGCACACCTACTTTCTCAGCTAATCTACCAGCAGCATAGTGCCCATAGTTATTAATGGCTTGGTGTATTGCATTGTTTCTAATCATGATGTGACTCCTTTAGATGTATAAGTGTTTCTGGGCGAATCTGCCAGCAATGTGGGGTAGTATTTACTATCCATATAGCACGATGAAATACAAATTTGGCATGCCAGCCACGGGCGCATAACTCCTTGTGGGGCACTGCCCTTTCACCGAACTCTAGTACCCATTCAATTGCCAAAGTGGTGTCTTTCTCATTTAGCTCCATATATCTTCTTTCTATAGCGCTCTTGGTTGGGGTGGAGGTGATGCATTTAAGAACGCTATACGAAAAAGATTTTCGTTGGAAGCTCTGCTTTTAGGCAGT
>JAYTRW010000241.1:0-14307 GCA_043745985.1 Methylotenera sp. | reverse complement strand
GCCTGTATTACACTGCGTTCTTCAAGACTTAATTGTTTGTATTTTTCCATGCAACATTTTCCTTCGAAAAATGTTGCACTTCAAATTTGAGCGCGCCATGCATAAGTCGATACTACCCTCCCAATTTGATACTACACCCAATACTCGCAACTTGTTCTTTCGGCCCTTGCCCAGTTTCTGCAATCATCTTCATGGCATGAAATAAATCACGTGTGCTATTAAGCGCGGTTTCTTTGCGGCTTTCATCGAAGCGGCCGCGATATTGCAACTCGCCTTTATTGTTAAATCCAAAGAAATCCGGCGTACACACGGCATCGTAGGCTTTGGCGACCAATTGAGTTTTATCAAGCAAATATGGAAACGAGAACTCCATTTTATGCGCCACTATTTGCATATTCTCAAAGCTATCTTCTGGATAGTCTGCCGAGCCATTAGACATAATAGCGACCGTGTTAACACCTAGCATTTTCAGTTCGAGCACATCACTGACTAGCCTAGGAAAAATAGCTTTTACATAGGGACAGTGATTGCAAATAAACATCACTAACAAGCCATTTTTACCCATGATGAGATCGCGTGAAATCATGCTGCCATCAATATTCTGTAGATTAAAATCTGGCGCTTGCCAGCCAAAATCACATACGGGTGGGTTGATACTTGCCATATTTTTTCCTTAAACAATTTCTCTTTTGCTGTCATTCCCGCGAAAGCGGGAATCCAGTTTGACTTATAAAATCTTAAATGGATTCCCGCCTTTCGCGCCTCCAGTTTGCACTTTAGTGCTTACTGGGGCGGTGATGCCAAGTACTGGTACGCTAGAATGGCTAATTAGGATATTATCACTTTTATTAAAAATTTAAGCTTTGCAAAATGTCTAACCCTCGTTTTTACAGTGTAGAAAATCTGCACATTAGCTCTACCGTTAAACTGAGCGATAACGCCGCCACTCACGCCACGCGTGCGCTCCGCTTAAATGTGGGTGATCATATTCACTTATTTAATGGCGATGGTTTTGATTACGCATGCGAGCTGATGGTAGTTAAAAAAAGTGAAGTGATTGCCAAGGTTAATGCCAGTCAAGCACGTGATACAGAGTCGCCACTTAACATTACTTTATTGCAAGGCATCTCTAGTGGTGACCGCATGGATTACTCTATTCAAAAGGCGGTAGAGTTAGGCGTTAAACAAATACAGCCAATCGCCACAGAGCGTAGTGTTGTTAAGCTTTCTGCTGAGCGTGCAGAAAAACGATTGGAGCATTGGCAAAATGTAGTCATTTCCGCCTGCGAGCAATGTGGTCGCGCGACCATTCCTCAAGTACTAGCACCAAAAACCTTAGCTAATTGGTTATCAACTAACTCAGCATCTAGTGCTACGCGCATTTTGCTTAACCCAGTTGGCGCAAAACGTTTAGCACAGCTGAATAAACCAAGTAGCGAAATTCAATTACTAATTGGTGCAGAGGGAGGTTTAACCCAAGCGGAAATCAATTTAACCATCTCGCAGGGTTTTCAATCCGTCATTCTTGGCCCAAGAATCTTACGCACAGAAACAGCTGGGCCGACTGCGATTGCGGCATTGCAATCACTTTGGGGAGATTTTTAGTCGGCTTAGATGTGAAGTTCTTAGCATTAGAGCAAACCTTACCATAAAATAATTTGCATTAATTACATAAATATTTTATATTATTGTAATAATTACACTTTATATTTCAGGTTTAGATTAAATTACCACTATGTCTATTGGTCACTCTATACGCACTCGGCGCAAGTCGCTGAACATTACGCTGCAAACCCTCGCCAATCAAGTTGGAGCGGATGCAGGCAATTTGTCGCGTATTGAGCGTGGTGAATTAGGTATTAACGAAAATAGTCTACGCAAGGTCGCCGAGGCGCTCAATTGCACACCAGCTTATTTGTATGCTCAAAGTGATATGCCAAAAACAGCATTATCCGTGCAAGAGCATCGCCAGCCTTATCTCACCACTTTATCGCAAGTGCCTAGCAAAAATAGTACCTCTAATATTAAAGACTTCGTGCAGTGGTTTAGGTCTGTTGCACCTTACATACACGCCTTTGGCGGTCGAACTTTTGTGATTGCATTTGGCGGTGAAGTCGTGAATGAAAAGCAATTTATTGCACTTTCACATGACTTAAACTTACTTGCGAGCCTAGAAGTCAGACTTGTATTGGTACACGGCAGCCGCCCACAAATTGAAAAACGCCTACGCCGCGATAAGCTTTCAACCAAGTTTGTGAACGGGCTGCGCGTAACGGATGATGCTGCAATGGAGGCCGTAAAGGAAGCCAATGGCGTTATTCGCGTTGAAATTGAGGCGTTGCTATCTATGGGCTTGGTAAATTCACCGATGGCAGGCTCAGACATTCGCGTGGCGAGTGGTAATTTTGTCACCGCAAAACCCATGGGCGTGCGTGATGGCGTCGATTTACAGCACACAGGCGAAGTACGTCGGGTAGATGCCGTTGGCATACAAAAACGTCTTGATGACAATGAGCTAGTGCTGCTATCGCCACTGGGATACTCCCCAACTGGTGAAGCGTTCAATCTAAGCTTAGAAGATGTAGCCGTGAGTGCTGCCGTTGCGCTAGATGCTGATAAGCTCATCTTTTTGATGGATTCTGAAGGCGTGCATAATCTACGTGGCGAATTATTGCGTGAAATGACCGCAGGAAAAGCTAAAAATCTACTGCGTAATGTGACAGGCAATGAGCAAGCGATCAATATTTCTGAGGATATTAACTACTATTTGCCTGCCGCGGTAAGGGCTTGTGAGCATGGTGTGGCGCGTACTCATTTAATTTCACGGCATATTGACGGCGCGATTATTCAAGAGCTTTTCACACTTGATGGTATTGGTACCATGGTGACCGAGCTGAGCTTAGAAAGTATGCGCCAAGCCAATATTGACGATGTAGGCGGCATATTAAAGCTGATTGAGCCACTAGAAGCTGAAGGCTTTTTAGTGCGGCGTGGGCGCGAACATATTGAAATGGAAATTGAACATTTCTATGTGATGGAGCATGACAATCGTATTATTGGCTGCGCAGCTTTGTATCCATTTAACGCTGAGCGTACCGCTGAGTTCGCTTGCCTGGCAATTGACCCTGCTTACAGGGGTGGCGGTCGTGGTGATAAATTATTTTATTACTGCGCTAGCCAAGCCAAAGAGTTAGGCTTCAAAAGCTTATTTTGCCTCACCACGCGCACCGAACATTGGTTTTTAGAACGCGGATTCACGGAACAAAATGTAGAAAGACTACCTGCTGAGAAACAAAAACTTTATAACTTTCAGCGTAAATCAAAGGTGTTTAGCAAAACTTTATAAGTAAATTTTAGATACAATGACACAAATCGCATTTACCAAATTCAAGCTCATGGAAAACATATGTTAAGCCAAACAACTGCAGCAAAAAAAGCACGCACGCTTGCCGAGGCGCTGCCTTATATCAAACGTTTCTTTGATAAAACCATCGTCATCAAATACGGCGGAAACGCTATGACTGATGAGCATCTTAAAGAATGCTTCGCGCAAGATGTAGTGCTGCTAAAACTTGTAGGCATGAACCCCGTAGTCGTACATGGCGGCGGTCCACAAATTAACGAAATGCTCGATAAACTCGGAAAAAAAGGTGAGTTTATCCAAGGCATGCGCGTGACTGATGCAGAAACCATGGACGTAGTTGAGATGGTGCTTGGCGGCCAAGTGAATAAAGAAATCGTGAACTTGATTAACCGTCATGGTGGTAAAGCGGTCGGCCTGACAGGCCAAGATGGTAACTTCATACGTGCCCACAAACTGCTAATGGAAGACATGAACGACCCAACCAAAATGATCGACGTTGGACAAGTAGGTGAAATTAGCGCAATTGACCCTAGCATTATCAACTTCTTAGATAAAGGTGACTTTATTCCTGTGGTTGCGCCAATTGGCGTAGGTGTAGATGGCGAAACATATAATATCAATGCCGATGTAGTCGCGGGTAAATTAGCTGAAATTCTAGGTGCTGAGAAATTAATTCTCCTAACTAATACACCTGGTGTTTTGGATAAAAGCGGCGAATTATTAACGGGTTTAACACCCAAGCAAATTGATGATCTTGTGGCAGACGGTACACTTTCTGGTGGTATGTTACCTAAAATCAGCTCGGCTTTGGATGCAGCACGTAGCGGCGTAAAAGCCGTACACATCATTGATGGTCGTGTGGAGCATGCGTTATTACTAGAAGTATTAACGGATGAAGGTGTAGGTACGCTGATTAAGGCGAAGTAAATTGGCTTTAATTCATAGGTCAAAAGTATGGATTTTTGACCTAGATGACACCTTGCATAACGCTTCTGCTCATATTTTTCCAGTGATGAACCGCACCATGACGGAATATATCATGGAGCATCTCACCATGGATGAAACAGCAGCACAGCAGCTACGCCAGCACTACTGGCGTGTCTATGGTGCCACACTTAAAGGCTTGATGCGTCACCACGACACTAGCCCGCATCATTTTCTTGAAGAGACGCACAAACTTCTAGATTTGCCCGAGATGGTGCTTGAAATAAAGCGCTTGCGCCACATGCTGCAGCGCTTATCTGGGCGTAAGTTAGTATTCACCAATGCGCCTAAAAGTTATGCCATACGCGTGCTGGATATTCTAGGTATCACTGATTGTTTTGAACTTGTATTTAGCGTGGAATCAACTAAGTTTCATGCAAAGCCTTCTGTACGCGGCTTCCAGATGCTACTCAAAACTATCAAGGTCAAAGCCAGTGACTGCGTCATGCTAGAAGATAACCTAGCTGCATTAATGACGGCAAAACAATTGGGCATGAGAACAATTTGGGTGACAAAAAAACTACAAAAACCAAATTTTGTGGATTATCGATTAAGTGAAGTGTTAGCACTTACTCACCTTAAGTTATAATTTCCAAAAATTGATAACTAAGACTTAAATAACCAAAACTTAATAAAAAGTTTAATAAAAATATTTTAGGGGAAAAAGATGGCAGGGGAACGGAAACAGCAGATTTTAGAAACGCTCGCCAAAATGCTAGAGGCGCCAAAACGTGAAAAAATCACAACCGCATCACTTGCGGCGAAACTCGAAGTAAGTGAAGCTGCGCTTTACCGTCACTTTGCCAATAAAGCCCAAATGTTCGAGGGTCTAATTTCATTTATCGAAGAAACCATTTTTGGATTAATTAATAAAATTGGCACCGAAGAAACCGATGGCTTGAGACAAATTCAACGCACGATTAACATGCTACTTGCGTTTGCAGAGAAAAACCCGGGCATGACTCGTGTGTTAATTGGCGATGCTTTAGTCAATGAAGATGAAAAGCTGCAGGTACGCATTAACCAACTTTATGACAGAATTGAAGTCACACTCAAACAAAGTTTACGCATTGCTGAAACGCAAAGTGGTAGCAAAGGCGATGCAGAAGCACAGGCTAACTTAATTGTTTGTTACATCATTGGTCGCTGGCAGCAGTTTGCTAAAAGTGGCTTTAAACGCAAACCAACAGAGTACGTTCAACAACAAATTACTACACTTATAAACTACTAAGTGTTAATGACTAATAAATTTGATTAAACGATATAGATAATACTGGGGACTTAAATTGCAAGGTACGATATTTGGATTTACAGAAGCACAAATTAGCCAATTTGGCATGAATTACGCAGTGACAGGGCTAATGATATTAATGATGATCATCGTCGCCAAGCTCGCGTGGGATTCAAAAGCAGGTAAGTTTGGTGGCGTCGCGTTATTTATTGGATTAACACTTGGTGTCGCAGGGTTTGTCATCAAACTCCTCATTGAACACTTTTTAGGAATATAAGCTTCTAGCTATTGCAACGCTTGCTTTACAGCTTTGAGTCTTGCTTCAAATACCGCCGCTTTTATTCTTTCTGGCTCAGAATATTCGCTTGCAATAGCGCCCGCATCTACACTAGCTGAGGCTTCTAGCACTTTAAGCATTAAATCTGCGGCTGGCGTTGTACAAGTTTCAAAACCAGTTCGCCCACGTGAGTCCGCTTCACAGGCTTTTAAAAAATCTTTAAATCTAGCGGGTTGGCGAATGGCATCCAGCTCGACTAGAAACTCTAACAAGGTACCTGGCTTCATTTGAGGTACTTGGTGCAACTTACCATGGAACTTAGCGACAATATGCCCGAGCTCTTTGCAATCGTTAGGCACACGTAAACGCTTACATAGGCCTTTTAACAACTTAACACTACGTTCTTCATGACCAATATGACGAGGTAATATATCTGCTGGTGTAGTACCTTTACCTAAATCATGCATTAAGGCGGCAAAGCGCACTGGCAGACTAAAATTTACCTTAGCGGCATAATCTATCACCATCATCACATGCACGCCTGTATCAACCTCAGGGTGGTGCTGTGGCGGTTGCTGCACACCCCATAGCTTATCTAACTCAGGCAATATTTTTTTAAGTGCGCCACAAGCACGTAATACATCAAACATACGGCTGGGTTTAGCTTCCATCAAGCCTTTAGCAAGCTCCTGCCATACCCGCTCTGCCACCAAGGCATCCACCTCGCCAGCGTTTACCATGTTTTGCATTAACTGATTGGTTTCTGTCGCTACACTAAAGCCTGCAAATCTGGCTGCAAACCTAGCTGTGCGCAATATACGCACGGGATCTTCAGCAAAGGCAGCACTCACGTGGCGCAAAGTTTTAGACTGAAGATCTGCCAAACCATGGTATGGATCAATTAACTGACCATCTACAGATTTTGCCATCGCGTTAATGGTTAAATCGCGTCGTGCTAAATCTTCTTCTAAGGTAACGTATACTGAAGCATGAACTGCAAAGCCTTTATAGCCTTTTGCGGTTTTGCGTTCAGTACGCGCTAATGCATATTCGTCATGCGTTTTAGGGTGCAAAAAAACAGGAAAGTCTTTGCCTACAGGTTTATAGCCGGCGGCTTCCATCTCTGCTGGCGTGCTGCCAACCACGACATAATCTTTGTCTTTGACAGGCAAGCCCAGCAACTCATCACGTACTGCGCCACCGACCAAGTAAATCTGCATGACGCGACCTATTTACCTAGCGGCGTTACGGCGAAAGCGATCATAAGCACCACGAGGTGTTTGATCGATTAGGTATTGTGGAATTACCGTTTCTATCGCGGTAGGTGTGATATTGAAAACAGCTGGAAAAGCTTGTTCACTCACGCTATCAATTTCCATAGAGCGCACATTGTCCCGTGACATCAGTTTAACTGGCATCAGCTCCATCATAGTAGCTTGCACATATGAAAGTGTATCGTTAAGGCCAATAATGGGTCGCTGCACTTGCAAGGCATTCATCACTGATTTAACCAACTCACGGAACGTATACACTTTGGGCCCTGCTAATTCATAAACTTGACCATAAGTTGCGTCATTAGCGATGCTCGCAACAAAACAACTGGCGACATCTTCTACCCATACAGGTTGGAACTTGGCATCAGGTTTAGCCAACATAACGACGGGTAATATCTTGATAAGCGTTGCGAATAAATTAATAAAACTATCACCACGGCCAAAAATAACGGAAGGCTTAAAGATTGTGATATTTAATTGATTTTGGAATTCAAGCAAAGCCTCCTCACCTGCGCCTTTAGAACGCAAATACTGGCTAGGCGCACTTTTACCTGCACGCAAACTACTCATGTGAATCAAGCGTTTAATGTTTAAATCTATGCAGATTTTTGCTAACTGCGCAGGGAGTTGATGATGAATGGCATTAAAAGTTGAATGGCGATTTTGATGCAAAATACCCAGCAAATTAATCACGACATCCGCACCTCTCAAAGCTGAATTCAGCGAATGGTAATCATTGACATTACATTCTTCCACTTGAACGTTAGGCAACAAAAATAAGTGCTTGGCAGAGTCTCTGCGGCGCGTTAGCACCTTCACCGAATAGCCAGCGGCATCAAGCTTGGCCACAATAGCGCTACCGACAAAACCTGAACCGCCTAATACACAAACTTCTTTTAATTGATCTGTTGTTTTAAACATGGGTGTTCCTAAGCTAATACTTTCAAAAAACTCCGTGCTATCTTGTTTCATTATTGGTCATCATCTGTGCTGGGGTCTTCTGGCTTACCAGTACCGGGAATGATGCCTAAGCGTGCTTTTAATGTTTGAATCTTCACACTTTTATTCTCGCTGACTAAGCGTGGTGCGTAAATCTGCGCATTGGCCATTACTTTTTGCACGTAGTTTCTAGTTTCCGTAAATGGAATGCTCTCAATGTAAATAGCAGCCTCCATTGGCTCAGTCGCCATCCAGCGTTTCGCACGGCTGGGTCCAGCATTATAGCCAGCAGTCGCCATTACAGACTGCCCGCCCATTAAATCTAAGGTGTAGCGCATATAGTAAGTTCCAAACTCAATATTCGTACTTAAATCATGAATCATACTATTGTTGTAGCCATCTTTACCCATGCGCTTGGCGACCCATTTTGCCGTAGCAGGCATCAGCTGCATTAAGCCTGCAGCCCCAACACCTGATTTAGCATAGTGCATAAAACGGCTTTCTTGGCGTGTAATGCCGTATACCCAAGCTTCATCCAAACTCACCTCATTGGCTGATTTACGGAACAAATCTCGGTAGGGTGTTGGGTAACGTAAGTTAAAATTATGTGTTTGCTTGGTGTTATCTGCAGTGCTAATTGCAACGTCATACCATTTCTGACGCATGGCGTACTCCGCTGCGGCTAATAACTGCTTATCATCATACTGTCTTGTTGCCCAAAGCCATTCGGCCTTGGCTTCCCAACGCATATCCAAACGTTGCAACTCTAGCGCACGTTTGATTTCTGGCTGGCTGGCAATCGCGGTGACTTCATTGTCGGTTACTTTATACTCGATAGCTTGGCTACTCATCACACTTTCTAGCTCTTCCGCAGCTAACCAGCCATAGTAATGTCGCTCAGTTGAGAGCTTGCTGAATATTGTATTCGGCTCAACCACATCGCCCGTCTCTCTGAGCGCTCTCGCTTTCCAATAACGCCAAGCACTTTCTTCTTGCTGCTTAGCTTGCATAGCAGAAATAGTTTTTAGTACCATAGGCCAATCTTGAGCACGCAAGGCGGCACGAGCTTCCCAAGCAAGTTGCTCTTTATCTAAGACGCTATTTTCTGCCAAAGCATAAAACTCGAGTGCTTGTGGATTGTGTCCACGTGCCGCATGATAGGCGATACGTCCCCATCCAAAAGCGCGATTATCAATATCAAATAGATTTTGCACTTTGTTGTAAGCGCTAATAGCTACATCTAATTTACTACGTGCTAAACGGTCAAGCGCGTACAGATTCACTTCTGCGCCAAAGCGCGTTTTGAAAGAAGCGGTTTTTTTATCTAATACAAGCTGTGGCGACTGATAAGCTTTATCGAGGAGTTTGAGCGTGGCTGGCTCCACATTGGGCAAACGCATAATCACGCTTTTTGCTAAGTTCAGCTTGCCGTCTTGCAGTGCAAGCCTAAATCTTGCCCAAATATCATCATTACTTAGTGCACCTGATTTTTGTAGTGCATCAAACAATTGATTGCAATTGCTTGGCAAGTCAGCACTTGTCATCCATAAAGTCTTAGCTTGGCTTGCTACATCAAGATCGGCTAATTGCGCATGACCAAGCATGGCATAGCATTGCACGGCAACATCTTCGCGATGAAAATTGTTTAATTCTTCAAAAAAAGGCCCCCAATTTTCATTTTTAGCCAGCTTTTTGAGCCACTCACCTCGCACGCGGTCAGTAAAAGGCATATCCACATACTTAGCTAAAAAGTTCTGAACCTCTTCATCTCTAGCTTGATCCATGTTGAGTAGCATCAGCCAGTAATCGGCATAGGGTGCCAATATGTATTGTTGAGTATTGAGTTGTGCGACATCTTCAGTGAGCGCAATTGTGTTCTTTGCGGAGTAAGAATCTCGCGCATGTTGAAACAAGGCGTCATCCGATAAGGCAAATGCCTGACTTGAAAGTGTGATGGTTACTAACGCTAGTAAAAGGCGAGTAAATATCATGGTACGCCCCTTGTTTCATTATAGGTTTGATGATGAATCTGGTTGCAGGTCTGCTTGCAATAGCAGTTCGATATTAAGTTTATTTGTAGAATAAACTTATTCATAAAATTCAGTGTATTAGTAAACTGGCGCAGCAAACAATTGTGGTTCTTGCGTCGAAAAGGTTTCTGGCGCATCTTCTTGTTTTTCAAATGTCGCATATTCCCATGCAGTTTCATCTTGCATAAGGGCGCGTAATAATTGGTTATTGAGCGCATGACCAGATTTATAGGCGTAAAAAGCACCCAAAATTGGATGCCCCAACATATATAAATCACCAATCGCATCCAATACTTTATGTTTTGCAAACTCGTCGTCATAACGCAAACCATCGGCATTAATCACGCGATATTCGTCTAAAACAATGGCGTTATCTAGGCTACCGCCACGCGCCAAACCATTGGAGCGCAAATATTCAACTTCGTGCATAAAACCAAAGGTACGTGCACGACTAATTTCACTAATGTAAGAGTCTTCAGCAAAATCGATTTTTACCTGACTTCCTGAGCTCTCAAATACTGGGTGATTAAAATTGATGGTGAAATCGACTTTAAAACCATGATAAGGCTCAAAGCGCACCCATTTATCACCATCAATCACCTCAACTGTTTTTTTAACACGAATAAATTTTTTAGCAGCGGCTTGTTCAACAACACCAGCTTCTTGTAATAAATAGACGAAAGGGCCTGAACTACCATCCATAATCGGTATTTCAGAGGCGTCTACTTCGATATAAACATTGTCCACACCTAAACCTGCAAGTGCGGACATGATATGTTCAACGGTAGCAACACGCGCGCCATTGGCCTCTAACGCAGAACACAAACGTGTGTCATGCACGGCATTAGGAGTCGCTAAGATTTCATTGGGTTGAGGCAGATCAACCCGTTTGAAAACAATACCAGTATCGGCTGCAGCCGGGCGCAGGGTAAGAGTAACCTTTTCGCCGTTATGCAGACCAACGCCAGTGGCGCTAATCGCTTTTTTTAATGTACGTTGCTTTAACATCAATATTCCTAATTTCTAAAACTCTAAGTTCCTAGCGCTCTGCTTCAAACCCAAGGTCTGCATTACTTTACAAAGCAATTTTTACCTTAGCAATCAAGCAAATAGTAGCATATTTTATGCGTTTTTTCTAAGGTGCATTAAGCACTAGAGCGCATAGCACGCACTACTTAAGACGCAAACTTATTGTTTTATTAAATAGTAATTCTTAAC
Source organism: Methylotenera sp. (assembly GCA_043745985.1). Lineage (GTDB taxonomy): Bacteria > Pseudomonadota > Gammaproteobacteria > Burkholderiales > Methylophilaceae > Methylotenera. Next base: position 2,990 of record JAYTRW010000241.1, on the reverse strand, counting down.
TATTAGTCCGCTTGTTTGCGTAAAAATGCAGGAATATCATACTCTTCAACACCTGACATTTTCATCGCCTCTACTTGCGCACGGCGGTTGTTTGAGCTGAACACTTGTGGTGTATCATCTTCATCCGCACTACCGCCCACAAACATTGGTTGGTTAGTTGTACCGTTACGCACCACTTCTTGTGTCATCACGCGAAGTTCTGGTTTTTGTTGACGACGTTGTGCACCAGTTAAACCAGTTGCTACCATCGTTACGCGCAAGCCATCACCCATCGCTTCATCAAACACGTTACCTACGATGACGGTTGCATCATCTGCTGTAAACGCTTTGATTGTGTTCATCACATCATAATATTCTTTCATTTTGAAAGAAGCAGAAGTTGTAATGTTCACTAAAACGCCACGTGCATTTGCAAGGTTAACGTCTTCAAGCAATGGACTTGCAACTGCTTGTTCAGCCGCAATACGTGCGCGGTCAGGACCAGACGCAATAGCTGAACCCATCATCGCCATACCCATTTCAGACATCACTGTGCGTACATCGGCAAAGTCAACGTTCACTAAACCTGGGCAATTGATGATTTCTGCAATACCAGAAACCGCGTTATGCAACACATCATTAGCCGCTTTGAAAGCTTCTAAGAATGGCACATCTTCGCCCAACACTTCCATCAACTTCTCGTTAGGAATCACAATCAGTGAATCTACGTATTTTGACAACTCTTCTAGACCATCAGTTGCAACTTTAGTGCGTTTGCCTTCAAATGCGAAAGGCTTAGTCACCACAGCAACAGTTAAGATGCCCATTTCTTTTGCAATTTGCGCAATCACAGGCGCAGCACCAGTACCAGTACCACCGCCCATACCCGCTGTGATGAACAGCATATCTGCGCCGTCGATTAACTCTGCAATTGCATCACGGTCTTCAAAAGCTGCATCGCGACCGATTTCCGGTCTAGCGCCAGCACCTAAGCCCTTGGTCATCGCCACGCCCATTTGCAATACTGTTTTTGCTTGGCTCTTTTTCAAAGCTTGCATATCAGTGTTGGCGCAAATGAACTCAACGCCGCCAACGCTTTTTTCTATCATGTGCGCTACTGCATTACCACCACAACCACCCACGCCAATTACCTTAATAACGGCTTCTTGAGCATTTTTTTCCATAATTTCAAACATTTAATATCTCCTCTTTTTAATTTACATCTGCCTGTTTTTTACAAATTAACTACTTACCTCTGCCTGAACTACTCATACAACTTTTTACTACTTAAAAATTGCCTTGGAACCAACTCTTCATTTTCTCTAACATTCTTCCAAATGAACTTGATTCCATTTGCCCGCTAATATGTCTTTCTAACTGCTGCTTACCCATTAACACCAAGCCAACACCTGTAGCATAACGAGGGTTACTGACCACCTCTGATAGACCGCCTACATAGCGTGGAAGCCCCATGCGCACTGGCATATGGAATATTTCCTCGCCTAGCTCAACCATGCCTTTCATCATTGCTGAACCACCAGTAATCACGATGCCTGAAGCAATCATTTCTTCCATGCCGCTACGGCGTAGTTCATTGAGCACTAACTCGTACAATTCAACGATGCGTGGCTCTAGCACCTCAGCCAGTGTTTGTACTGACAATTGGCGCGGCTCGCGACCATCAACACCTGGCACTTCAACGATTTCACGTGGGTCAGCTAACTGACGAAGCGCACAGCCATGTTTCACTTTAATATCTTCCGCTGACTGCGTTGGCGTGCGGAAAGCAACCGCCACATCATTAGTCATTTGATCGCCAGCGATAGGCACAACTGCGGTGTGACGAATAGCGCCTTGTTTAAATACCGCGATATCCGTTGTACCGCCGCCAATATCAACTAGACAAACGCCTAACTCTTTTTCATCTTCAGTTAATACTGCAAGGCTAGAAGCGAGTGGTTGTAATATCAAATCACTCACTTCAATGCCGCAACGCTTGATGCATTTAACAATGTTTTGTGCAGCCGCTACGGCGCCAGTCACAATGTGCACTTTGACTTCCAGCTTCATGCCGCTCATCCCTAAAGGCTCACGCACGTCTTCTTGACCATCGATGATGAATTCTTGCGTGAGAATATGCAGAATTTGCTGATCTGCTGGCAAAGCAATCGCTCGCGCTGTTTCAATTACACGATCCACATCCATTTGCGTGACTTCAGCATCCTTAATTTTCACCATGCCATGTGAGTTCAAGCTCTTGATATGGCTGCCTGCAATGCCCGTATAGACATTGTTAATTTTGCAATCCGCCATCAACTCAGCTTCTTCCAGCGCGCGCTGAATGGACTGCATGGTGGATTCGATATTCACCACCACGCCTTTTTTCAAGCCGCGTGAAATATGCTGACCTAGCCCGATGACTTTCACCGTGCCTTCTGGCTGCAATTCAGCAACGATGGCAACAATTTTTGATGTGCCAATATCTAGGCCTACAATCAAATTCTTATCTTCTTTTATTCTACTCATGGCTTGCTCCCTCCGTGCTTAGCGCACGGTTATGTCTGTTGCTTAATAATGTCAGTTGGCTTAGTTTTGCCAGGTTTCGAAGTACTTGGTTTTAAAATTGTTGTATCCAAATCTTTATTTTCTGCGACTGGCTTCACTTGCACATCTGCTTTAACTTGCACTGGCTTACGCACTGCAAACCCATTGGGGTAGCGTACATCGGCATAAGTCACTTTCATACTCAGACCCGCAATTGTGCGGCTATAGACACTGACAAACTTTTCTAATCTTGGCTGCATTTCTATACGACCAAGCTCTACCACCATGCCATCTGTTGTTGTAACTTCCCACGCACGTCTTGGCGTAAGTGCCAAATTGGCGATTTCTAAATTAGCCGTTTTCAATATTTTGCTAAACTCACCGTACTGAGATGCCACTTCAATCACGCCGTCTCCTGGGCCGTAAAACATGGGTAAATCACTACCAGAAGCCGCATGAAACAATTC
>JAYTRW010000240.1:0-1437 GCA_043745985.1 Methylotenera sp. | reverse complement strand
TACAAAACTGGCCCAGTTATTTGGGGTGAAGCTGGCACGAATGGTCAACATGCGTTTTATCAACTTATTCATCAAGGCACTCAAATTGTGCCGTGTGATTTTTTAATGCCAGTACATAGTCATTATGAGATTGGTAAACATGGTTACGCACATCACAAAATTCTACTGGCTAACTTCTTGGCGCAAACACAATCGTTAATGCTAGGAAAAACATCTGAAGAAGCGCGTGTTGAACTTGAAAAACAAGGCATGAGCGGTGAAGCGCTAGAAAAACTATTGCCGCACAAAGTGTTTGAAGGTAACCGCCCTAGCACTTCCATCATGTTTGATAAGCTCACGCCAAACACGCTTGGTAAACTTATTGCTTTGTATGAGCACAAAATATTCGTGCAGGGTATGATTTGGGACATTAATAGCTATGACCAATGGGGCGTAGAATATGGCAAACAAATTGCGCAAGAAATTCTGCCTTTGTTAACCAACGATGACAAAATTAGCAACTTTGATAGCTCTACAAACGGTTTAATTAATTACACTAAAGCACGTAAATAATCACAATTTTTTTACAGCGTATCTTGAAGCAATAAAAAGCCCAACTAATCCCTTAGCTGGGCTTTTTTACGTATAGAATCAATGATGTTTCATTTGCAAAACTTTAGAAAGCTTCATGATGGCAAATTTTGATCAATATCGCGTTAATTCAAAAAATTTCTCGCTCAAAAAACATAATCAGCAAGATAAAAGTGAGCGTTCAAAAACTAAAGAGCAAGATTCAATCGAGCTTACACAACTTGCCACTGAAATAAATGCCCTACAAGACATTCTGCATGCTGAAGGTAAGCGTAAAATTTTACTGATATTGCAAGGCATGGATGCTAGCGGCAAAGATGGTACTGTGCGCCATGTATTTAGTGAGTGCGACCCACTCGGCATACGTTTAGCAAGCTTCAAAACACCCAACAGCGAAGAGCTTTCACATGATTATTTATGGCGTGTACACCAAGTAGCGCCCAAAGCTGGCGAATTGGTCATTTTTAACCGCAGCCATTATGAAGATGTTTTGATAGTAAAAGTGCACGATTGGATTGACGATGCAGAATGCAAGCGTCGCTATGCGCAAATTAATGACTTCGAGCGCTTACTTGCAGAAACTGGCACCACCATTATTAAATGCTTTTTAAATATCTCTAAAGAAGCGCAAAAAGTCCGTATGGAAGAAAGATTAACTGATCCAAGCAAAACTTGGAAATTCAATCCTGGTGATTTAAAAGAACGTGAACTTTGGCCGCAATACATGCAGGCTTACGAGCAAGCGATTAAAGCAACATCCACAGAATATGCCCCGTGGTATGTCATACCTGCAGACTCTAAAACCAATCGTAATCTGCTGATTTCTAGGCTATTACTCGATGCACTTAAAAATATGAAATTAAATTA
>JAYTRW010000239.1:0-4798 GCA_043745985.1 Methylotenera sp. | reverse complement strand
TCCATTTGCAATTAAGCTACTTGAAAGTAAGAAATTATCAACAGAAGGCTTGCATAGCAAAAGCTGGGATGAGTTTGCGGCTGATGTAGCCCCTCACCTAGATTTCGTGTTTACAGTATGTGACAACGCTGCAGGTGAAGTCTGCCCGTATTGGCCAAGTCAACCTATGACTGCTCATTGGGGCGTTGAGGATCCAGCTGCAGTTGAAGGCACTGATGAAGAGAAGCTAGCTGCATTCTGCAAAGTCGCTATGTATCTAGAGAGTCGTATTAAGCTATTTGTTTCACTGCCATTAACACAAATAGATAACATGAAAATCAAAGAAGAAATTGATGCAATTGGTAAGTTTAGTGATTAATAAATTTGAGAAAATTGTGCATTGTTAATTGTCTGCTTTGGGCCCAACTTAGCAGTTTGGCTTTTATCTAAAAGAAAGTTATCACTGGCTGCTTCCGCAATGATAGGCGGAGTTTTTGATGATGATATGCAGTATTTAAGAAAACTTATCTTTTTTAAACTGCCCAAAATGCAACATGATGGTGGGCAGAATTAACAGGTTCAGTATCGTTGAAGTTACCAAGCCACCAACAATAATTGTCGCCATTGGGCCTTCAATTTCCCTGCCTGGCTGACCGCTACCGATGGCTAGCGGTAGCAAGCCCAGCGCGGTTACCAGCGCTGTCATTAATATTGATGGTAGTCGTTCAGATGCGCCACGTATGCAGGTTTCTAAGCCCCAAACACAATTTTCTTCGTCGATCAGGTGTTGGTAATGCGATACCATCATGATTGAGTTTCTAAGAGTGATGCCGAATAGTGTGACAAACCCCACTAGTGAGCCTAGTGAAATCCAGCCGCCAGTAAACATCGCTGCAATCACGCCGCCAATGAGTGCAAAGGGTAAGTTGGCGAATGTGAGTAGTAAGTTGCGTAGTCTGCCAAAGGCGATATAGAGCATTAAAAAGATACCAACCGCTGCAAGCAATGAATGCACAATCAAATCTTCGCGAGATTTTGCATTGGCTTCAGCTTCACCTGTGTAAGTAACAAAGTTGCCAGAAGATAGCTGGACTTCAGTATTCATGCGCTTTTTCATTTCACGAGAAAAGCTCGCAATGTCACGGTTGTGAATGTTACAAGTAACGGTTTGGATGCGTTTAGCTCCCGAGTGTAAGATTTTTGAGCGGCCATTTTCTTGGCTAATATCGGCTATATCTTTAAGGTAAACAATCTTACCGTCAGGATTTTTAAGCGGTAGTGAGCCAATTTCACGCAAATCATCACGCACTGAGCGGCTGAACATCACATTCACGCTAGTCACTTGATTGCCTTGGTAGATTTGAGTGGCTTGTACCCCTTCGTAGGCCGCCTGTACGTTCTCTAGTACGTCGAGCGACTGCAAACCATACAGCGCCAGTCGCTCTGGTCGTAAGCGTATGGTGAGTTCTGGAGTGCCTGGAGGCGATTGAATTTGCACTTCTGACGCGCCTGAAATGCTGCTAAGTAAACTAGCCACCTCGCGTGCATCTCGGTCTAAAGCATCTAAATCTTGTCCGTGAATATTAATCACCATGTCGGCAGTAAAGCCTGAAATGGTTTCTTCTATACGTTCAGTTAAAAAAGTGTTGATAGCAAAAGTCACACCTATAAAGCCAGTTTCAGCTTTTCCATCATTGTCATCATCTACAGTTTCGCCTGCTAATTCTTCACGTATGTTATTGAGTACGCGGTTTTGCTCAGGACCTGACAAGCTGTCTAATTCAACTTCAAACTCGCTGTAGTGTGTGCCAAAGGTATCAGCAGCATTAGGTGCGCGACCAACCCATTGCGTTACTGATTTAACGCCTTTGATATTGCCAACAACTTTAGCCACTTTTTCACCAATACGTAAAGACTCTCGTGCAGATGTCCCGGGCACGGCAGTCATGTGCATAATGTAATGGCCTTCATGCAGATTTGGAATAAACTGACTTTTAAATAGCGGCAAAATACCTAGGCCTAGCGCAATAACGATGGTTGTGAGGCTTATTACCATCACATAATTACGCTCAATCCGTTGTAATAAGCGTACGTAGCCTTTTTTCATCCATGCGATAAGTGGCGGGTCGCTGCTATCAAGTTTTCCACGTGAGAATAATAGGTAGCAGAGAGCAGGTGTTAAGGTCAGTGCTACGACTAAAGAAGCTAAAATCGCACTGATATAAGCATAGCCTAATGGTGCGAACAGTTTTCCTGCCACACCTGATAACGTGAGTAGTGGTAAAAATACCAGCACGACAATGACTGTGGCATATACAACAGAGCTGCGCACCTCCATAGAGGCATTAAATACGACTTGATGAGCAGAAAGCGGATGGTTAAGCAGTCGATTTTCACGCAGGCGCCTAAAGATATTTTCAGTATCAATAATCGCGTCATCGACCACTTCACCCAATGCGATAGCTAAGCCACCTAGCACCATAATATTCAAACCCGTGCCAAAATAGCCTAACACGATGGTGGCTGCGAGTAGCGAAAGCGGAATAGCCGTGGCGGAAATAAACGCGGTACGTACATTAAACAAAAATAAAAATAACACAGCAATGACCAGCGTTGAGCCAATTAAAATATCAGTTTTAACGCCATCAATTGCAGTTTCAATAAAGCTCGCAGGGCGAAACAGTGCAGGATAAAACGTAATTTGCTGTGCTTTAAGTTCTGGTGCCAATTCGTGCATGGCCTTTTCAACCGCTTCGGTCACAGCTTTAGTATTCGCACCCAGTTGACCTTGTACAGAAAAATACACACCTTCTTTGCCGTTAATGGCTGCGGCACTGATGGCTGGTGCCGCACCTTCTACCACTTGACCTAAGTCACTCAAGCGTACGGTTTGACCATTGCGATGCACAATTGGCATTTGCCCAAGCTGACCTACGTTTTTAGCTTGGCCCTCTGTATTAATTAAAATACGTTGATTATTATTTTCAATATAGCCCGCGCCGCGCACGCCTGTGACGCGCGCCGTTGCTGTCAGTACTTCTTGAATCGATAAGTTGTAGCGTATGAGCTTGCTAGGATCAACCAGAATCTGAAATTGGCGTACATCACCGCCCAATACGTTCACATCCGCCACGCCTGGCACAGCCATAATGTGTGGGCGTATGGTCCAATCGACCAATGTGCGTAGCTCCATTAAGCTGCGTTTATCTGAGGTAATGCCCATCCCTAACACCGTGCTGGCGCTTGATGCCAACGGCGTGATATTCGGTACTATGTTTTTTGGTAATTGGTTATTCAGCGTAGCTAATCGTTCAGCAACCACTTGTCGGTTGCGATATATATCAGTGTTTTCGTCAAAAATAATGGTGATAACAGACAAGCCGGGGATGGATTGAGAGCGCATAGACTCAACGCCCACCGTACCTGATAGCGTGGTTTCAATTGGTTGCGTGACTAACTGCTCTACAAGGTTAGAAGATAAACCTGGCGATTCAGTTTGTATAACGACTTGTGTAGGAGAAAACTCTGGAAAGACATCTAAATTGGCGCGACTAAGACCATACACACCGTACACAATGAGTAGGCAAGCCAAGCCAATAATCACGCCATGAAAGCGAATGGAAAAGCGAACGAGGGCGGACATCATGATGGAGGTTAGTCCTCGTTCTCATTTTTAATCTGATATTTCAACTCTTCTGATAACAATAGCTGCGCGCCACTAGTCACCACTTCATCATTTTTCATCAGCCCCGTAGTGTTATACCAACCATTCATCGTTTCGTTTTCAATTTCAACTTCAGTACTAATCAGGCGACGGACAAATTTATCTACACCGATTTTTTGGTAAATCCATGCTTGGTTAGCGTACCAAACAACGGCTTCATGCGGAATAATCACACCTGAGCTTGCTTTGCTTTGAGTATCGAGCCTCGTTGTTACCCGCATGCCAGCACGCAGACTGCCAGCGGGCGCGCGGTAAAAGTAAGTTTTACCTTGAATGGTACTGTCCGCTTGCGGGGCATCTGAGATAAATTGCGCTTTAACCAGCTGCGTTTGTGAACCTATGGGGGTAATTTGCAGTGTGGTATCTTTATTTGGTGTTACATCAAAAGGTAATGTTATTTTTAGCAAAACTTCATGAGATTGCAAAAGTGATTCAAACTCACGATTACTTGTGGTTTGTGTCGCCCAATTGGCGAGCGTACTGCCCCATTGCTGACGCATATTATCGCGTATGCCATTCGCTAATGTCGCGGAAGTAGCTAACTTTGCTTTTTCACCACTCAAGCTCGCCTGAGCTTCTTGCACGGCGCGGTCAGACACATTTTTATCATCTTGGTTTAATAGCTGTAGTCGGTGTAAATTTTGCTCTGCACTTGTCATCGTTGAGCGCGCTACATTGCCTTCGGCAAGGGCTGCTAAGTAGCGAGTGCGCATTTCAATTAAGCTATCGATAGCTTCTACCGTGCCGAATGACATAGTTGCCGATTGGTGTTGCGTGGTTTGCAGCTTGGTGGCCTGTATGCCGCTTTGTTGTTGCGATGCAGTCGATACGATGAGTGTTGCTGCACCTTTGTCGTTTGCTTGATTGGCGACTACCAGCGATTTAGTCTCAATGCCTTCTTCGCCTTTGGTGGTCACTGCTTCGTATTCGTCTTTGCCGTAAAAAATTAAAAACCAAAATAAAACGACAATTAAAGCCGCTTGCAGGCCGATAATAGTGGTTGCCTTACGGTTCATTTTTCACCCTCTAATTTAATCGCAGCTTTCACTACTTTTGAACCTGCTGCACCATCACCAGCAAGTGGCTTCTGCAAAG
>JAYTRW010000238.1:0-4801 GCA_043745985.1 Methylotenera sp. | reverse complement strand
TAGAGTTACCTTTTGCTATGCCAGGGTTGCTGTGGAATATGATGATGTCCATGTCTGGTGGTTGGTTTTTTGTAGTGGCAGCAGAAGCTATTTCAGTATCAAATCAAAATATTAAATTGCCGGGGATAGGTTCATACATAGCACTTGCAATAGAACAACGTGATTTACATGCGATTGGCTACGCTATTATTACCATGCTTATCGGTATATTACTTTACGATCAGCTTTTCTTTAGGCCGCTTGTGGCTTGGGCGGATAAATTTCGTTTTGAAGAGTCTAGTAGTGCTACAGCACAAAGTTCATGGCTACTTACTTGGCTAAAAAGAACTAGCTGGTTAGAGCAAGTTACCAAATTATTAGGCTCATTACTTGAGCGTTCTTTCATATTATTTCGACGTAAATATGACGGCACCTCAGTAAGATCACAACCGAAAGTAACCTCGGCTAAGACAGAACGTATTTGGGATGCAGTCATTGCGGCAGCAGCGTTCTACGCGCTATGGTTGCTCATTCATTTTGTACATACTGAAGTTGGCTGGGGCGAAGCTGGAAGAGTATTTATACTAGGTCTATACACACTTACACGCGTCATTATCTTGATCATATTGGCAGCCGTAATTTGGATTCCTGTTGGTGTTTGGGTGGGAATGAAGCCCAATTTATCATCTAAGGTACAGGCAATTGCGCAGTTTTTAGCAGCTTTTCCAGCGAACTTGATGTTCCCAGTTGCGGTTGTCCTGATTGTACACTTTGGCTTAAACGCTGATATCTGGCTATCCCCATTAATGATTTTGGGTACCCAGTGGTACTTACTTTTTAATGTGATTGCTGGTGCTTCGACCATACCGACTGAACTTCGTTATGCTGCGCAAAACCTTGGGCTGAGCGGCTGGTTAAAGTGGCGCCGGTATTTATTACCCGCCATATTTCCTAGTGTTGTCACTGGTGCAATTACCGCTACAGGTGGTTCATGGAATGCCAGCATTGTTGCAGAATATGTCACCTGGGGACATACCACTATTAAAGCACATGGTATTGGTAGTTACATTGCAGAGATGACGGCAATTGGTGATTTTCCACGTATTGCACTAGGTATCGGCATCATGTGTATATTTGTGATGGGGTTCAATCATTTTGTTTGGCGCAAGCTCTATCATATGGCCGAAAATCGTTTGCACTTCTAAGGTTAACCATGACTACTCCAATTTTAGAATTAAAGTCCGTATCTAAATCTTTTCATTCGGCAGATGGTACTGCGCGCTTGGTGTTAAAGGATGTAGATTTCATCCTTAATGAAGGTGAAATTGTTGGACTGCTCGGTCAATCAGGGTCAGGTAAATCTACTATGCTACGCATTATGGCGGGCTTGATTCAAACAGACAGCGGACAAGTGCTCTATCATGGACTACCTGTTTATGGCGCAGCGCGTGGCATTGGCATGGTGTTCCAATCATTCGCTCTTTTTCCATGGCTTACCGTGCAAAAAAATGTAGAACTAGGTCTTGAAGCTCAAGGTATTTCAGCTTCTATAAGAGAAAAACGCGCGCATTCTGTTATTAAAATGATTGGTCTATCAGGATTTGAAGGTGCTTTGCCACGTGAGTTATCAGGTGGTATGCGTCAGCGAGTAGGGATTGCGCGAGCTCTTGTTATGGAGCCAGAAATACTACTCATGGACGAAGCTTTTTCGGCACTTGATGTACTTACAGGGGAGCAATTGCGCGAAGATATTCTTGAGCTTTGGAGTAAAAAAGAAATACCAACTAAGGCGATTCTTCTCGTATCTCATAATATTGAAGAAGCCGTCATGATGGCAGATCGAGTACTTATTTTTGCTAGCAACCCTGGTAAAGTGCGCGCTGAACTGCCGGTAAATATCGCACAACCCCGTAAGGTCGAAAGCCAGCGAGTTCGAAATTTAATTGATGAAGTCTATGGACTAATGACAATAGGCTCTATGAGAGCCGATCGTTCTCTCGATAAAGAAATCAAGCTGCAATTAGGTGATCGATTGCCTGATACAGACATCAATCGGATTGAAGGCATTATCGAGCTATTAGCCGACGAACCATTTAACGGCAAAGCAGACTTGCCAATGCTCGCAGAAGAGGCTGAGCTATCTGATAAGCAATTGATTGAAGTTTCTCATGCGCTTTCTCTACTTGGCTTTGCCAAAGTGGCTAATGGTGACATTGTCATAACATCACTAGGTAAAAGTTATGTCATCGCGCCCAACTCAGAGAGACACATTATTTTTGGTCAGCAATTGCTAGCACATGTGCCACTTGTGGCTTATATACGTCAAGGCCTTGAGCAAGACGCTTCAGGAGACTTACCGAAAGATCTTTTCATTAAGTTACTTCGCTTTACACTCAATGCCGCTGAAGCTGAGCATGCTTTAAGTGTTGCAATTGAGTGGGGGCGCTATGGTGATTTATTTGAATATAACTTCAATACTGGGGTAATTCATATACCACACGATGAAAAAGCAATTCTAAATGACGTTTGACACCTATTAAGCGACAATTATCTAGTCTAGTTGATCTGATAAAGTTCTGCACAGTTAACGATGAGGAGTCGCTGTGTCAGGTAAACACATTTCAGATAAACAGGTTAATTTATATATGGCAAAACGATTCAAGTCTAGTCAGATTATTTCTGCCGCCAAAAGCGGCATTTCAGAACGCACAGCAAGTCGCATCGACAACGGCGTTCACCAACCCCATCTTGCAAATCGCAGGTGGAGAACCAGGGCGGACCCACTAAAGTTGATATGGGCCTCGATTGTACTGCCATTACTACAACAGTCAGATGCGCTGACCCCTATTGGGATATTTGATTTCTTATGTGAGCAACACAGTGATCAGTTTGATCCTAAATCACGCAGAACCTTGGAGCGCCGCATACACCGCTGGCGACAATTACATGGCAGTGCTAAAGAAGTCATGTTTACCCAAACCCATGCGCTTGGTGCTTTAGGGATTGCTGATTTTACGGTAGTCAAAGCGTCTGTCACCATTGCTGGTGTGCTATTGAAGCATCGGTTGTTTCATTATCGTTTGGTCGCCAGTCGATGGGGTTATGCGCAAGTGGTTTATGGCGGAGAAAGCTTTACGGCGTTATCGGATGGATTACAACAGGCATTTGCTGCCAGTGGTGGCGTGCCGCATGAGTTACGTACTGACAGTTTAAGCGCGGCCTACAAGAACCGTCAGGAACAAAATGATTTTACCGAGCGTTATGCGGATCTATGCCAGCATTATGGGGTAAAACCTACGCGTAATAACCGTGGCATTGCGCATGAGAATGGTGCCATTGAATCCCAAAATAATCATCTTAAAAAGCAACTGCATCAGGCGTTGTTATTACGTGGTAGTCATGACTTTCACTGCCGTGAAGACTATGAAGCTTTTGTGCAAAACCTTCTCACACAACGTAATCGTCGCATCCACAGTGCTTTCTTAGAAGAGCAGCGACAATTACAACCACTGCCTGATTTACAGCGCGACAATTACACAGAGCATATCCTGAGCATCAGCCGTAACAGCACCATTAGCATCAAGCACGTGTTGTACAGTGTGCCTTCACGCCTGGTCAATAGCCGCGTGATGGTGCGTTTATTTGATGCAAAGTTGGAATTATGGTGTGCTGGTGAACATACCTTGACGCTCACACGCCTATTTGCCAATGGCGGCATTCGCGGGCGCAGTATCAATTACCAGCATGTGATTGAATCCCTGGTGAAGAAGCCCCGTGCGTTTCGCTTTGCAACGTGGCGTGATGAACTATTGCCCAATGAAGACTATCAGCGTATCTGGCAATATGCCAATACCCAACTGCCTGCCGATGATGCCTGTCAATACATCGTGAGATTATTGCATCTGGCTAAAAAAGCAAACTGTGAAGAGGCATTGGGGCGTTATGCGCTTACCCAAATTGAGCAAGCTAGCAGCTTTAGTCTATCTGCGTGTGAGCGTCGATTGCTAAACGTCATTCCAATCGTCCCTAGTCTCAATATACGGCAACATGCATTAAGTGACTACCAAGCGCTATTGGCAGTGGGGTTAGCATGATACACAATCCAAACTTAAACAAACACAATGCTAGCTTACCGCTCATGCTGCAACAGTTGCGCTTAACCGCCATTAAAACCCAGTGGCAGACTATGACACAAAAAGCGATTGCTGAGCATTGTGCGCCTGACCAATATCTAGCAGAGTTATGCCATATCGAACTGCTGGCACGTGAAGATAAGCGTCTTCAGCAATATCTCAAAGATGCCACGCTTCCGACGGGAAAGCAGTTAGGTAGCTTTGATTTTAGCGTGTTGCAGGGCGTGACGCAGGTGCAAGTCCATCATCTGATACAGCAAAATGGCTGGGTGCATAAGGGTAACAACTTATTGGTATTTGGTGCCAGTGGTGTTGGTAAAACCCATTTAGTGAGTAGTATCGGTTATGGGTTAGCTGAGGCTGGCATCCGGGTTAAATTTATGGCGGCAACGGCGTTGGTGCAACTGTTACAACGTGCTAAAGCAGAACTCAAACTCACGGAAGCGCTCAATCGGCTCGATAAATACGCAGTATTGATTGTAGATGATATTGGATATGTCAGAAAAACCGAACAAGAAAGTAGCGTGCTGTTTGAGTTGATTGCACATCGCTATGAACGACATAGCTTAATCATCACGTCCAACCAGTCATTTGAAGACTGGGATAAATTGTTGGATGATACGGTCATGACGGTTGCTGCTATTGATCGCTTGATTCATCATGCCACGATCATTCAGTGTGAGGGGGGG
>JAYTRW010000237.1:0-4823 GCA_043745985.1 Methylotenera sp. | reverse complement strand
TTACCTAAAGCATCTGCTTGATTTCTATTGCCGCTGGCTGTTTCTATTAACATTTGTTTACCATCTACACTCGCTACAAAGCCAGTAATGTGAATGTCTTCGCCTTTACATGTCGCATAAGCGCCAAGCGGCACGGTGCAGCTGCCTGCAAGCGCACGGCTCATGGCGCGCTCTGCTTCCACACACACTTGCGTATCTGGGTGATTTAACGGGGCCAGAACAGCGAGTAAGTCTGGGCGATTCGCATTGATTTCAATGCCTAAAGCCCCTTGTCCAACGGCAGGAATGCTCAGTTCAGGTGAAATAACATTGCGAATTCTGGCGTTAAGCCCTAAACGAATCAAACCAGCAGCAGCAAGGATAATAGCAGCATACTGACCTTCATCCAGCTTACGAAGACGCGTTTGTAAATTACCACGCAATGATTCAATTTTTAAATGTGGTAAACGCGCTTGCAATTGGCTTTGACGACGTAGGCTAGAAGTACCCACAATACTACCTTCAGGCAGGTCTTCAAGTGAGTCATAATCGTTTGAAACAAAGGCGTCGCGTGGGTCTTCACGTTCGCCAGTGGCGGCCATCATAAAGCCTTCTGGCAGGTTCATCGGCACATCTTTCATGCTATGAACCGCCAAGTCGGCACGACCATCTTCCAACGCAGTTTCTAACTCTTTTACAAACAAACCTTTGCCGCCGACTTTTGCCAAAGGCGTATCTAGAATTTGATCGCCAGTGGTGGTCATGCCCAAAATTTCTACAATAGTGGAAGGGTAAAGCGCCTGCAAACGGCTCTGAATATGCAAGGCTTGCCACATTGCCAGCGGGCTTTCGCGCGAGGCAATCACAAGTTTACTTGGGGGTTGAATATCAGGTGTTTGAGTTGAAGCGGGGCTAGAAGTGTTCATAAGCTTATATTTAGGCAGTTTAAATGGTAGTTTCTATTTTAACACAAGCAGCACTATCGCTTTAGTTTGCGCGGATGAGATGTTGTTGGCGACGGCTGACAGCAATTGTCTCATCGGTTTTTTTTAATAAGGCCACCCAGTGTTTTTCGCTACTTTTATTGCCATCTTCATCGAACTCTTGATGGCGTTTTTCATAGCCCAAAATATAGGCTTTTGCCACTAAACAATTGCGATGTAAACGAATGAAAGTATGATGAAACTCCTGCTCTAGATTATTCAGTGACTCTTCAAGAAGATATTCTTTTTCTGCGGTGCGCACGGTGATGTATTTAAGCTCAGCGCGTAAATAAATCACATCAGCAACAGGAATCAATAAAATTCGACCACGCTCAGAAATACTGAAATGTGTCTTTTGCGGGCTCAGTGGCGCGATGGCTTCAAGCTGACTGGGTAATAAGGCGCGCGCCTTTTGTATGGAGGTTTGCAGGCGCTCCAAACGAATTGGCTTCAATAAATAATCTACAGCGCTCATATCAAATGCCTGCATGGCATAACTATCAAAAGCAGTGGTAAATATAATGGCTGGCGGCTTAGTCATTTTTTGCAAGTGTTGGGCAGCTTCAATGCCATCTACGCCTGGCATGCGAATATCGAGTAAAACAATGTCAGGCTGATGTGTGTTGGCTAAACTGAGCGCCTCTTGTCCATTTTTAGCCTCAGCAACAATATTAATGTGGCTCATCTCGCTTAAAAGCTCACGTAAGCGGTTGCGAGCTGGCGCTTCGTCGTCTGCAATCAATATTTTTAATGAGTCGGTCATTTAGTTGTATGTGGCAGCGTAATATGGACTTGATATTCACCATTTGACAAGCTACTTTTCAACGATGCTTCAAGGTCAAAATGCAAAGTTAAGCGTTCCTTAATGTTCTTAAGCGCCATTTGGTTGCCAATATGCCTAGTGTTTTTGATGCTGTAAGGATTGCTGAGGACTAAGTGAACTTCATTACGTTTGGTGTAGATTTGGATGGTGATTTTGCCACCAGTGGCTAATGGTTCTATGCCGTGATAGACCGCATTTTCAATCAGTGGCTGCAATAATAATGGTGGTATAAGGGCATCTGGCGGCATGTCATCCACTTCCCACTCAATGATAAGCCGCTCTTCTAAACGTAGCTTTTCTAAGGCTAAATATTGTCTACATAAAGCGATCTCCTGCGCTAAAGGGACTAAATCACGATTATCTGCCATCAGCACACGGAATAAGTCCGCCATATCTTCTAGTGCCGTTTCAGCGCGCTTTGGCTGGCTACGAATTAGCGACAACACCGCGTTAATACAGTTAAACAAAAAGTGTGGGCGAATACGTGCTTGCAGGGCTTGTAATCTTGCTTCATCAACCGCTGGTGAATAGGCGCGCTCTTGAAGATTGAAATAATACAAGGTGATGGTGCATACAATAAATGCATAAAAAAGTGTGCGTTTAGTCGATAATAGATTGTCGAATATTAAGGCTTGTGTCAGTAGCCAATGTAAACCAAAACAAGTGAATAAAACGATGCCAAAGATGGCGATGATGCCGTGCCAATAACGTAGCTTTTTGAGTAGTGGGTAGCTTGCGTATAACAACAACAAACTTAATAACAGCATAGGTTGTGCAATTGCTGAGATGTTTGTCACAAGTGATACAAACTCAGCAGCATTGGTGCTTAAGATGATTGCAATAAGTGCTAATAATGCATTGATAATCACTAGAATACGTAACGCTACGCCTAGGTTACGTAAGTTAGGCAGGCGGTTACTTTTTCTCATGGCATGGTTCATGCACATACGATTGTGTTGTTTGGTCTTTTTT
Organism: Methylotenera sp.; assembly: GCA_043745985.1. Classification (GTDB taxonomy): domain Bacteria; phylum Pseudomonadota; class Gammaproteobacteria; order Burkholderiales; family Methylophilaceae; genus Methylotenera. Next base: position 2,066 of record JAYTRW010000237.1, on the reverse strand, counting down.
GAGCATTAGTTCAATCGTAATCTTTGTAATATGCATTATACTAATCACATAAGTGTATTATTATTAAGCAATAATTGATATAAAAAGTCAAAGTAGTGATTAAAAGTGGTGTGACCCACTCTTTTCTAAAATTTAATCCTAAATATTGAATAGATATTAAAGCCGTACGATAAGAAAGAAAAAGTAAACGTGACAAAAAAGACAAGCGCATTAAACAATAAAAATACCAGTTGGTCAGGCAGATTTAACGAGCCTGTCGCTGAGTTAGTCAAGAAATACACCGCCTCAGTTAGCTTTGATCAGCGCTTGGCAGCATTTGATATTCAAGGCTCTATTGCCCACGCACAAATGCTGGGCGCACAAAAAATTATTAGTTTGGATGACGTTAAATCAATCGAAATAGGCTTAGCTGAAATCTTGCAAGAAATCGAGAGCGGCCAATTTGAATGGTTGTTAGATTTAGAGGACGTACATTTAAATATTGAAAAGCGTTTAACCGATAAAATTGGTGACGCAGGTAAGCGCTTACATACTGGCAGAAGCCGTAACGACCAGGTAGCAACCGATGTTAGGTTATGGTTGCGAGCAACCACTGATGATGTCATTGCAGGTTTAAAAGGCCTGCAACTGAGTCTGCTAGATTTAGCCGAAGCACATTTTGATACGGTCATGCCAGGTTTTACGCACCTGCAAGTAGCGCAACCAGTAACCTTCGGCCACCATTTAATGGCTTATGTTGAGATGCTTACACGTGATACTGGACGTTTTATTGATTGCAGAAAGCGCATCAATAAATTACCTCTAGGCGCTGCGGCATTGGCGGGTACAAGCTACCCGATTGATAGAGAATTGGTTGCAAAAAAACTTGGTTTTGATGGCGTTTGTGAAAACTCACTAGATGCGGTTTCTGACCGTGACTTTGCCATTGAATTTACCTTTGCCGCTTCATTGGTCATGACGCATTTATCACGATTATCCGAAGAGCTGATTTTGTGGAGTTCTCCAAGGTTCGCCTTTATTGATATTGCCGATAGATTTTGCACAGGCTCATCTATCATGCCGCAAAAGAAGAACCCAGACGTGCCAGAGTTGGTACGTGGCAAAACGGGTAGGGTTTATGGGCATTTAACCGCACTGCTAACTTTGATGAAAGGCCAGCCACTAGCCTACAACAAAGATAATCAAGAAGACAAAGAACCGCTATTTGATACGGCTGATACCCTATTAGTCACCTTACAAATTTACGCAGATATGCTACGTTTGCCAGTGATAGAAAACGGCGTGGTGGTTAAAAAAGGCTTTATCGTCAATAAAGACAATATGCGTCAAGCTGCCTTTGAAGGTTATGCGACGGCTACAGATTTAGCCGACTATTTAGCTAAAAAAGGCATGCCGTTTAGAGATGCGCATGAGGCTGTCGCTTTGGCGGTGCGCTATGCGGTAGACAAAAAGGTGGATTTAAGTGATTTACCACTAACAACTTTACAAGAATTTGCAGTTGAAATCAGTGAAGATGTTTATGCTGTATTAACTTTAGAAGGTTCATTAAACAGCCGCAACCATATTGGCGGCACTGCCCCTGTGCAAGTTAAGGCAGCCATTGCTCGCGTTAGAAAATCAATGAGTTGAAAGATTATAAAATAAAGGTGTGAATTGATTTTTAGCGAAAAAAAATTTAAAAAAACTAACCTTGCATTGGCTATATTAGTCGCAATGCATGCTAATTTTTCGCTTGCGCAAGACCTACCTCAAGGAGTATCTGCAGCGCAAGATAGCACCCTGCAAACAGATGACCGTGAATCGACGACGATTACTTGGCCATTGTTATCTGGTGAAAGTGTACAAAGTTTATCGACTTTGTTTTACCCAAAAAACAAAAGAATGCAACGTTTATTTATTCAGAGAACGTTAAATTTAAGCCAAGAAATTCGCCCTAACCTGAACGCTTATACAACGACCAATCAGGCTAGCTTGATTGTGATACCCAATATTAAATATTTGGCTAAGTATAGTGGCAGAATTAGGCATGCCTCTACAAAAATAGTGCATCACAGCAAGCCAGCCAC
>JAYTRW010000236.1:0-4824 GCA_043745985.1 Methylotenera sp. | reverse complement strand
CCTTGTATCAGTGGCTCCAAATCCTCAGATGAAGGAGCACCTTCGACTTGCACCCAATAAGTTTTAAATTCTTTATGTTTTGGGTCACTTAAACGGTGTTGCAACATGCCATCATCGGTTAAAATAAGTAAACCTTCACTATCAGTATCTAGTCGCCCTGCGGCATAGACATTTGGTATGTGGATAAAGTCTTTTAACGTAGGATGTCCCGCTTTTCCATTTCCAGTGTCATGCGCACTGAACTGGCACACTACGTTAAAGGGTTTATTGAATAGAATAATCATTAAATAAGCTTAAATTTTCAGAAACTTAACATTAGGAAATCTAAAATGGCTACGAAAAATAATATCACTGGAAAAATTATCGTTCCAACGACTGGCGAAAAAATCACCGTCAATGCGGATAATTCTTTGAACGTACCCAACCAACCTATTATCCCATTTATCGAGGGGGATGGCATAGGTGCTGATATTACCCCACCTATGATTAAAGTGGTGGATGCTGCGGTTAACAAAGCTTACGCTGGCACACGTAAAATTTCATGGATGGAAGTTTACGCAGGCGAAAAAGCCACTAAAGTTTACGGTGCTAATGACTGGCTGCCGGCAGAAACTATGCATGCAGTGCGAGACTATGTAGTTTCTATCAAAGGCCCTTTGACCACTCCAGTGGGCGGCGGCATTCGCTCATTAAACGTATCACTGCGCCAAGAGCTTGATTTATATGTATGCTTGCGCCCAGTGCAGTATTTCACAGGTGTGCCTAGCCCAGTTAAACATCCAGAAAAAACCGATATGGTGATTTTCCGCGAGAATACAGAAGATATTTATGCGGGTATTGAGTGGGCGGCTGGCACTGATGAAGTTGAAAAAGTAATCAAATTCTTAAGCGATATGGGCATGCGTAAAAAAATCCGCTTCCCAGAATCATCAGCGATTGGTATTAAACCTGTTTCAATAGATGGCAGCAAACGCCTAATACGTAAAGCCATTCAGTACGCCATTGATAACAACCGCAAATCAGTCACCATTGCCCATAAAGGCAATATCATGAAGTTCACTGAAGGTGGCTTTAGAGATTGGGGCTATGAAGTGGCTAAACAAGAGTTCGGCGCGGTAGAGATTGACGGCGGACCTTGGTGCAAACTACCAAATGGTATGATGATTAAAGACTGTATCGCCGATGCTTTCTTGCAAGAAATCTTGTTACATCCACAAGATTATGATGTAGTTGCCACGCTTAATTTGAACGGCGATTACATGAGTGATGCGCTTGCCGCGCAAGTTGGCGGTATTGGCATTGCGCCTGGCGCCAACTTGAGCGATACCGTTGCTATGTTTGAAGCAACGCACGGCACAGCACCAAAAATTGCTGGTAAAGACTTAGCCAACCCTAGCTCAATTATCCTTTCGGCTGAAATGATGTTACGTCACTTAGGTTGGGTTGAAGCTGCGGACCTAGTGATTAACGGCGTTGCCAAGGCGATTCTAGCAAAACGTGTGACTGGCGACTTCTCAAGTGAAATGGAAGGCGCAACACAAGTGGGCACGGCTCAGTTTGGTGAAGAAGTCATTGCCAATATGTAATCCTACATTAATCTCAGCATAAAAAATGGCTCGTAATTTCTTACGAGCCGCTTACATAAAGCGTAATATTAAAAATACTTATACAAATAAGTATTTAGTCAAAAAGACTTAAGCCTTTTGAATATTGGAAGCTTGTTTGCCTTTTGGACCATCAGTCACTTCAAAACTTACACGTTGACCTTCTTTAAGGCTTTTATAGCCAGCTTCTACAATCGCAGAGAAGTGTGCAAATAAATCATCACCACCATCATCTGGCGTAATAAAGCCAAAACCTTTTGAGTCATTAAACCACTTTACGGTACCTGTTGCCATTTCTACATCCTTACATATACGACGGGGGGCGCCCCAAAAAGCCTGTCTCAAGAACCATAGAGTCACCTTAAAATTAAAAATTTAAAGCACGCCACAAAACTCGAACCCAAACACCTGTACATATTCATAATTTGGAAGTCTGAAAATGTCAAGTTTTTTAGGTTTGTTGAATTATTTCAAGCACATTCATACCTCTAGAGGCACTTTAAATGTAAATCATGTGCCATTTTTATAGTCAATTTTGCGTAAAGTCTTTACAAAAAAAAGACTAAAGGGCATTATTAGTTTTATAAAAATAAATAGGGAAAGCTTTTACGCTGCTTAAATGTAATATTTATGGCCAATGCACCTACACCAAACAAACTAAGCGGTCTTGCGCGCACCTTAATCCAAGAAAAGTTACTTTCTGAGGATGAAGCGAATGCCATACAAGCACAAGCCAACTCCGTTAAAAACCTATTCATTACCCAACTTATTACAAGCAGAAAGTTAACTGCGCAAATCATTGCAGAAACTTCGGCAAAAGCATTTGGTTTTCCCTACTTTAACTTAGATGCATTTAACCCCGATTACCTTCCGACTAAGAAAATTGATGCGAAACTAATGCAAGCCAACCGCGTGTTGGCATTGCAAGTACGCAACAACATTTTATATGTTGCCATTTCAGACCCGACAAACTTACATGCGCTAGATAGTGTTCAATTTCAAATGGGCATGGCTTTGTCTCCTGTCGTTGTTGAAGATGACAAGCTCGGACGTTTGATAGATAAGATTGTAGAAGCTGGCGACGCCAGTATGAAGTCAATGAATATTGATGACGACTACGACTTAGGTGGTGAAGATGGGTCGCCAGTTGAAGACGAAGTGCAGACTCAAGAAGTTGATGATGCCCCAGTCGTTAAATTTTTAAACAAAATGTTAATAGATGCCATTAATATGGGGGCATCTGATTTACACTTTGAACCCTACGAGAAATTCTACCGCGTACGTTATCGCGTTGATGGCATATTACGTGAAATCACCCAGCCTCCACTTGCTATTAAAGAAAAACTAGCCTCGCGGATTAAAGTTATTTCCAGCATGGACATCTCTGAAAAACGCATTCCACAAGATGGTCGAATGAAGCTAGTATTATCGAAAACGCGCACTATCGATTTCCGTGTCAGCACTTTGCCGCTCATTAACGGCGAAAAAATTGTGATGCGTATTTTAGATCCATCAAGCGCTACACTAGGTATTGAAGCACTGGGGTATGAGCCAGTTCAAAAAGAACGTTTACTGAGCGCAGTTAGCCGTCCTTATGGTTTAGTTTTGGTAACAGGGCCTACGGGTTCTGGTAAAACCGTTTCGCTGTACACCTGCCTAAATATTTTAAATCGTCCAGATGTTAACATTGCAACGGCAGAAGACCCTTGCGAGATTCCACTAGCGGGCATCAACCAAGTGAATGTGAATGACAAACAAGGATTAACCTTTGCTGCGGCATTGAAATCATTCCTTCGCCAGGATCCTGACATCATCATGATTGGTGAAATTCGCGACTTAGAAACTGCAGACATGGCGATTAAAGCCGCGTCTACAGGCCATATGGTATTGTCTACACTGCATACCAATGATGCCCCATCAACTTTAACTCGCTTGCTCAACATGGGTGTTGCGCCGTTCAATATTGCATCAGCTGTTTCACTAATTACCGCACAACGCTTAGCAAGACGGTTATGCAAAAACTGTAAAGTCCCTTTAGATGTGCCAAAAGAAGCTTTATTCGGCGTAGGCTTTACTGAAGATGATTTTAAAGATGAGTGGCAACTATATGGCCCCAAAGAAGGTGGGTGTGAACTCTGCAACAATGGCTACAAAGGTCGAGTCGGGATTTATCAAGTCATGCCTATCACAGATGCGATTAGCCGTATTATTATGAAAAGCGGAACCGCACATGACATAGCGGATCAGGCCAAACTTGAAGGCGTGAAAGATTTGCGTCAATCTGGCTTAATAAAAGTAATGCAAGGGTTAACTTCGATCGAAGAAGTCGAAGCTTGTACGAACGAATAATATAGGGAATCACTATGGCAGCAAATATTAAAGCCACGAAAGAAGTCACATATTCTTGGGAAGGCAAAGACAGAAAAGGAAAATCCGTAAAAGGTGAAATACGCGCCAATGGCGAGTCTTTTGTAAACGCCACTTTGCGACGTCAGGGTATCACTGTGATCAAAGTAAAAAAACAAAGTAGCTTTGCAGGCAAAGGGTCTGTTTCAGAAAAAGACATTACTATATTTACTCGCCAACTTGCCACCATGATGAAGGCTGGCGTACCTCTATTACAATCCTTTGACATTGTAGGCAAAGGTCATAGCAATCAAGCGGTGTCAAAACTTTTGTTAGACATTAAATCTGACGTAGAAACCGGCAGCAGTATGAGCGCCGCCTTCCGTAAATATCCTCTTTATTTTGATGCCTTATTTTGTAATTTAATCGCTGCGGGCGAGTCTGCAGGTATTCTAGACACCCTTCTTGATCGATTAGCGACTTATAAAGAAAAAATTCAAGCCATTAAATCAAAAATTAAATCAGCGCTGTTCTACCCAATTTCTATTGTGGTTGTCGCATTTATCATTGTTGCCATTATCATGATTTTTGTTATTCCTGCTTTCAAGGACTTATTTAGCAGTTTCGGTGCTGACCTTCCAGGCCCGACTTTAGTGGTAATGGCGATTTCAGATATATTCGTAACATGGTGGTGGGCGATTTTTGGTTCGATAGGATTCGGTTTTTGGTTTTTCTTTTACACATGGAAGAGATCTTTGAGTATGCAGGCGACCATGGATCGACTCATTCTAAAAGTTCCAGTTTTTGGTCCTCTTATTCGCAAGGCCACTATTGCTAGGTGGTCCAGAACATTAGCGACAATGTTTACTGCTGG
>JAYTRW010000235.1:0-1456 GCA_043745985.1 Methylotenera sp. | reverse complement strand
GATGGGGAGCATGGATAAGCTACGCAGGCCGCGAAAAAGAACTGTTTGGTGGGGAGTTATTGACGACTAATAATCGCATGGAGTTAACGGCGGTTATTCGAGCGTTAGAGGCACTAAATCAATCATGCCATGCCAAAGTATTTACTGATTCTGTCTATGTACAAAAAGGGATGACGGAGTGGATAGTCGGATGGAAAGCGCATAATTGGCGTACGGCAGATAAAAAGCCCGTTAAAAATGACGATTTATGGCGTGCTTTGGATGTATTGGCGCAGCAACACACCGTGCAGTGGATTTGGGTAAAAGGGCATGCTGGTAATGTAGGGAATGAGCGGGCAGATATGCTGGCAAATAAGGGTGTAGAGCAGATTTTACAAGGAGCTGTAGCATAATGCGTCAAATCTTTTTAGATACGGAAACCACTGGTTTGTATCACGCGCAAGGGCACCGTGTGATTGAGGTAGCTGCGGTTGAGGTGATTAATCGTCGATTAACCAAGCAGCATTTTCATTACTATTTGAATCCAGACCGTGAAATTGATCAAGGTGCACAAGAAGTGCACGGTATCTCACTGGAGTTTTTACAAGACAAACCACGTTTTGCTGATATTGCGAATGAGTTAATTACCTTTATTGCAGACTCTGAGTTAATCATGCATAACGCGCCGTTTGATGTGGGCTTTCTAAATAGAGAGTTTGGCTTAATCGAGCAAAAACCAGTTGAGTCGATTGCTGCAAAAATTACCGATACGCTCAAAATTGCTAAAGAAATGCGCCCAGGACAGCGCAATAGTTTAGATGCACTGTGTAAACATTATGGCATTGATAACTCTAGACGTACTTTGCATGGCGCATTGCTAGATGCCGAGTTACTCGCTGATGTTTATATGGCGATGACGCGCGGTCAAGATAGCTTGATGATGGAGCTGGATAAACCCCAACAAAAGAATAGTGATGCCATGCAACAGATTAAGCAACCCGTGTTAGTGAAGTTAGCCAATCCAGCAGAGATTTCTGCACATGATGAATATATCGCTTCATTGTCAAAATCTAGCGATTGTTTATGGGCTAAATTAGAAGCAAATACTACAGAATCATAAATAGAAAAAATATCAATAAAATATATCAAAGTATAGAAGGCTAATTGTATGAATAAAACGATTATTGTGACTGGCGGTGCTGGTTTTATTGGCGCTAATTTTGTATTAGCTTGGATTAAGGAGGGTTTAGGCCCAATAGTCAATCTTGATAAGCTGACCTATGCAGGCAACTTAGAAAACCTAGTGGAAATTCAGCATAATCCAGCGCATACTTTTGTTCATGGAGATATTGGTGATCAGTCACTGGTCGCTGAGTTATTAGCCAAACATAAGCCTTGTGCGGTGGTTAATTTTGCTGCAGAAAGCCATGTAGATCGCTCTATTCATGGCCCTGAAGACTTCATTCATACTAATGTG
>JAYTRW010000234.1:0-14502 GCA_043745985.1 Methylotenera sp. | reverse complement strand
TGTGATTTTTGTGTATCGTGACTGTAATCCATTATAAAATCCTTATAAAATGTGTGAGCGAGTTTATGCTAGCTCGCATGGTTTTAGAGTGTTAGCTTGCCTGATCGCTTTCTAGGATAAATTTAGAAAGCGAATCAACTTTCAATTCAACTTTTGAATCGTTCTACAATAAAGCTAGAAGGCTCATGCCATTTTGGTGCTAATCGCAAAGTTCCCTGCACTCTGAAATTAACTAGCAATTGTTAGTAAATCAAGAAGCTAAACTCTCAAACATACATTAAATTAATCATAGAGATTTATCTGTACGTTCTCACACATATATTTCTCATTAGTTACTGAAAATTTATATATGTTTAATACTAATGGCCAATATCTTTATATTTACGATAAAAGAAGTTGTCTCTTTTTGATTAACAGTTTCAACTACAAGCTGTTTGTTAAATAATCATAAGTTCGATCAATATTTGTGACCAATTCGCTGCAAATTTTACGGCATATGTGCAGGAAGCATCATTTCCATGTGCTACAGCTCGCTCTGCTTTTAATAGAAAGTGTGTCCGCTTTGGGCTTTATGAAGGACTCGGCGATGGCTACGAAGTGGCCGGTCTTTGTGCAGAGTTAAATGTCTTTTCAATTGAGTTTTCCGACCCGCACAGTGCCCCGTGCCTTATATTGCCATGTTTAAAAAAGGTGTTGCCACAGCTCAGGCTTTCGATCATCAGATATGGCAGTTTCTGCTAGCCATGCATGACTTTGATTATCGAAACTTTGTCTGGGACTCCACCGTTAGTGCCATTCCATCGAGCAGTGATTTTTCCTTCAGTGTAGCAGGCAGAGCTTTTTTCATCGTAGGTTGAGTCCAGTTTCGCAATGCATATTGCGACGTATACTTTTGCCTTGTCTAGCATTCAACTTTCACAATCAGTTTGAAAATATGCGCAAAAGTGTTGAATATGTTAAGTTACAAAAAGGGTTTCGCTAATTGGATTTAGCATTGCAAGGCTCCATCAATCCTATGTTGACTAAATTTGACCAGGCTTCAGAAGCTCGCCAATACCCAGGTCTTTATTTTTCAGATCGGTGGCAATGCCCATTCCAAGAAAGGCATAATCCCAATTAAGATTGAACGCAGTCATAGCATAGTGCGTATATCTCCATAAAGTGGCAGGAGCTTCAAGCTACGTCACAGTGAAATACTTCGTGTATTCAATCCGCTTGGTGAACAGGTGCCGACTTGTTTGCCTTCAAAGTTGGCGATTCATCGTGCAGTCAGTAGATGTTTGAAATAATTTAACAGCACCATGGCCATCACCCAAGTTGTTTCGTGAATCTATGTCATTCGTTCGCAAATTACAACATCAGCCCGGTGCAGATTCCACTACTTTCAATATCTTCATGAATGCAATTGTAGGTAATGATGAAAATATCAGCGCTGAAATGCCAAGCTCGAAGGCTTGCTGACCTGCTCCCCACTTGCCCTACCAATATAAAATGAAATAAAGTCCACTTTTAGGAGTGGCGAAATGAAGAAGAGCAGATATACAGAACATCAAATCATTGGTTTTTTAAAAGAAGCAGAAGCTGGATTTCCAATAGCCGATTTATGCCGAAGAGAAGGATTTGGTGTCGGTACCTTTTATAGTTGGCGTGCCAAGTTTGGGGGCATGGACAGCACGGAAGCGCAGCGCCTGCGTTCATTAGAGCGTGAGAATGCTGATCTAAAGAAACTACTCGCTGAGGCGCATTTGGATATATCAGCGCTTAAGGTAGCTTTTGGGGTAAAGCGCTAACCCCACAAGCGAAACGTGACGGTATTAAGCGCATCCTGGATGCGGCATTGATGTCTGAGCGTAGAGCCTGTTGCTTGGTGGGGTTAACGAGATCATCTTGGCGTAAACCGCCAAAGGATGACCAAAGCGTAATAGATTTAAAAGCACGGATTAAAGCGTTAGCGCATGAGCGCAAACGCTTTGGCTACCGCCGTATACACGACATGCTGAGATTTGAAGGTGTGCAGGTTAATCATAAGCGGGTCTATCGCTTATATACTGAGCAAAAGCTATCAGTAAAGCGACGTAAAAAGATAAAGCGTCCCATCGCTGAACGTGCAGAGTTGTTAGTACCTGATTGTGCTAAACAAGTATGGAGTATTGATTTTGTGATGGACAGTTTAGCCAATGGTAGAAAGCTTAAATGCTTAACCATTGCTGACGATAAGACGCATGAGTGTGTTGATATTGCGGTTGATCATGGCATCAGTGGTTTATATGTCACACGCATACTTGAACAAGCGGCAGTCTTTCGTGGCTTTCCGCAAGCGATTAGAACCGATGGTGGTCCTGAGTTTACTAGTCGGGTGTTGATGGGCTGGATGCATACGAATGGCATAGAGCATTTATTGATTCAACCAGGCAAGCCAACACAGAATGCTTATATTGAGTCATTTAATGGTAAGTTTCGAGATGAATGTTTGAACGAATATTGGTTTGAAACATTAAGCCAAGCGAGAGTTGCCATCAACAAATGGCGTAAAGATTATAATGAGGTGAGACCGCATAGTAGTTATGGGCGTATTCCACCAGCTATCTATGCGCAAAGACTTAGGCAAATTAAATGATTTTTAAACGGACTTTTTTCAATAAACACTGGTAGTGTTATTGGGGGCAGGTCAGAATTAATCGTGCTTTGCTGACTTTGCTAAAACTTGTAGTGCAAAATTAGTGAGTAATGCTGCACTATTACAATAGTCGCCCGTCCAGCAAATCGGTCTAGCTCAATCTGCCTGATTATGTAAGCAGACTCCAAATATCAACCATCCGATATTAAGTTAAACCGGCTCTAGCCTAACAATCTCTATTAAGCTTTTAAGTAAAAAATTATAAAAAAACTAGAAAACCATCTGCAAAGTATATTAGCCCGATAGAACCTGCCAACATTCCGCCGTACCACACAAATTTCTTTTTTAACAACCCAGCAATAGAGGACAGCAGAATAGCAATTTGTAGATAGATGACGGCCATTCCAAAAGCTTTCGAGTGTATTTGCGCTTCATCTCTCTGCGTTTCAAGTTGCTTAGCTTTTGTTTGTGCTTCTGACTTTTCCTGCTCATATTTATCAATCTTCTTTTTATAATCCTTGATTTTGTCAGCGTATGTAGACGAAAATTTTTGATTCTCTGATTGCAAGCCTTCGATATCAAGTTCTAACTTATCAACTTGAAGTTGGTAAATATACGATTTAATACCTTTTGCTTGGTAATATGCCCACTGATCAGATGCTTGTGCTTGAGTTATCACAGATTTTGTCGAAAAGCCACCGCCTTTAAAAGTTGATAGTGTTGCACAAACGGCAAATATGATTGTGGTCAATGCTAACAAATTTACCCAAGCCTCTTTCTTCTCTTCGGTCATAAATTCTCCTGGTTGATTTTTAAAGTTAATTAGATGTTTAATTAAGAATGATTTTGTAGCCTATATTAATAAGCTGACGTAGTGCAGACATGGAGTTATGTTGTAACAAGGCTACATTAAGTCTGGATGAAGTTCTTTAGAGTTGTCACACAAGTAAGCCATTTTTCATTATTCCGTGTACTATATTATGGGTAGGTTTGTATAAAGTTATTACTAATCCAAAGGCATGATATTTGGAAATTAGCTGTAATGACAGGTAGCTTATGTGACCTGTCTGCCTGTCGCCAATCTCAAAATACTAAATTCTGAATGGCTCCTGCTTTGAGTGACTCACTATATTAGAATCGCATTCCAATTGTAATTCTAGTCATATCATCCTGAGTAAAGTTTGCTTTTGGATCATATGCAATTCGTAAAAAATAGCATGGCCAATCATAGGTAATAGATACTCCAACGCTGTTAATCGATAGCCCAGGATCAGTCGGACCACTTTTATTAAACACTTCGAGTGAGATGCGTTGTTTATTTTGCAGAGGGTACTGCATCAATAAATGTACATTTTGTTGTCTAGGCACAACTCTGACATCACGGACCATAAATAGAGTTACACTGTAACCATCTTCTTTTTTATAACCTACTCCAAGCGTAATTGCATCATTAGGGTCAAAGTTAAGGTTGGAATATGGTTTAAGATTTGTCATGCCATAACCAATCATTCCAAAAAATGGATCAACTGTGGTAGCCGTAATTGAACCACCGAGAAATCCATGTGTTGCTAGTTGTAGCGAAGTATCAATGTTTACCATTAAAAACTGATCAGTTCGTTCATATCCACCTCGCCACTGGTCAAATCCAGTTGAGCTTTCTTTGTAGTAACCAACCCAGCCCCGCTGATTATCCCGTTCAACTCTTAAATTTATATCGTTTGAATGCACACTTTGTGTAGAGTAGTCACCAAGGCTGAGTTTGTATTCAATCGGTTTATCCTGCTCTAAGTTAAGGCCAGGTGCTGGCTTTGTTGTATCAGCAAATGCCAATGTACTTTGCAGCAAAAAAAGCACGATATAAATTGATAAGTTTTTTAACATAATTTATTTTGACCTAAATTTTACGTAAGATACAACATTTATAATTTTATGTAATAATCAATTAAAGTCAGCTATTATTTAATTTGACATTATCATTTTAATAGTACGGCTGCCTATTATGCAGTCTATGAATTTTGGCTGTGTACGATAATAAAAGTCACACTCCATTTGTGTCCCATCAGCCGCAGACAAGACTGCATGACCATGTTTAAGTTGGTCTTCAGAATTCCCCTGCATGTAAGTGGCATAGGAATTAGAACTGATAAGGCGATGTCGTTTCGCTAACTCACTCTCGTATAACTTATCAATGCTCCAGGTGCCCGAAAAATTCTTATTATCAATAGTAAATTGGGCGGGTGAAGGTGAATTTGCATTCACCTCCAGATTGCCTTTACCAACAGTGGCGCCATTAGTATCTAGCAAAGCGAAGTCTCGATGACATGCAGTAACTGTAAGTAATAGGCTAATTGCAATTACAAATTTTCCAATAGAAATAATTTTATGATGGGGTTTCATTTAGTTCCAAATCTAACAAAACAGCAACTAACGCAGACATATTTTCGTTTATTAAGTACTGTTATTTAAGAAAATTAAGGTTAAAAGTTAAATTAAGAAAGTGCTATCTCTTCGTCTTCGCTTGAGTTGGATTTTCCGCCATATTTTTTAACTACCCATAAATACACTGATGGAAGCACGAGAAGCGTTAATAATGTTGCGCTAATCAATCCCCCAATCACTACCACTGCAAGCGGTCTTTGTGTTTCTGCACCAATATTATGTGAGAGAGCCATCGGTAATAAGCCAAACATAGCAAGTAGGCCAGTCATTAAAACTGTACGAAGACGGGACATTGCGCCTTCTTGTACTGCCTCCTCTGGCGTTTTGCCTTCGGCAATCAGCTGGTCAAATACTGACACCATCACAACCCCATTTAGAACAGCCTGTCCGAATAAAGCTATAAAGCCAATAGCCGCTGAAACTGACAGCGGAATGCCTGTAATATAGAGCGCAACTATGCCCCCAATTAAAGCGAATGGGATATTTGCCACTATTAATAAAGCATTTTTGAAAGACCCAAAAGCATCAAATAACAATACAAAAATGAGCAAAATAGATAATGGAACAACAACTGCTAACCTTGCCATTGCACGCTCTTGATTTTCGAACTCTCCAGACCAGGATATGCTCACATTATTGGGAATACTGACTGATGACTTTACCTTGGCCTGCATGTCTGCCACTACACTGCCCATATCTCGGTTTTGAATAAAAATGCCTATAGAAACGACCCGCTGACCATTTTCTCGTGCAATATTCATTGCTCCAACCGTTTGTTTAAAGTGAGCAAGCTGATTAAGCGGTATTTGTGCACCGCCTGGCGCCGCAACTAGTAAACCGTCCAACATGCCAATTGAGCGCTGCTCCTCCGCTAAGCGAACAACAACGGAAAAGTGACGCTCCCCCTCCCATAATTCAGTGGTGGCTTTACCCGCTAAAGCTGTTTCAATCACATCTTGAATATCACCAATATTAATGCCATAACGGGCGGCAGCATCGCGATCAATATCAATGACTTCTTGTGGCAAATCCCCATCTCGATCGATATAAGCATTGGCAACACCTGCTATCGTGGAGACTTGCTGAGTAATTGTTTTTGCCGTTTTTCTTAGCAGAGCTAAATCATCACCATGAACTTTTATCACGATCTGTCCATCAATCTGCGAGATGCTTTCCAGTACATTATCTCTAATAGGTTGTGAAAATGTAGCTTCGATTCCTGGCAGCATTGAAACAGCCAACCCCATTTCTTTAATAATTTTGTCTTTTTTATAATTTTTACGCCAGCTCTCTTCAGGTGTCAGCTCTACAAAAAACTCTCCGCCATTAAATACTTTTGGATCAGACCCATCATCTGGCCTGCCAATTTTTGAAATAACTGTTTTTACTTCGGGGACAGAATGTAATGCGGCTCGAATTCGTCGGGCTGATAATAATGCCTCTGCCGGTGAAACTGAGGCGGGTAGTGTGACATTTACCCAGATAGATCCTTCATCAAGTTCTGGTAAAAACTCTGTGCCGATTTCTGTACTCAATCCAAGCGCAGCTACTAATAAAATCAATGCAATACTCATAATTTTTTTGGGGCGATCTACCGCCCATGAGAAAGCTGGTTGGTAAATTTTCTTAAACCAGCTAAGTAAGCGATTGTCGTGATGCGGAATATGGTCACGCAGCAACCACAAACAGAGTAGCGGCACCAATGTTAGTGATAAAATCAATGAACCAATTAATGCTGAGGTCACTGAAAACGCCATTGGTGAGAAAATTCTTCCTTCGGCACGTTGCAAAGTGAAAATCGGAATATGCGCTGCAATAATAACTAACATTGAGAATAAGGTGGGTCTGCCAACTTCTGTGACTGCTTTATATATGGTCTTTCTACGTTCTTTAAAGTTACTTTGTGACTCTTCGCTCATGTTACCAAGCCGTAAAAAAACATTTTCTACTACAATGACCGCGCCATCAACAATAATGCCAAAGTCCATTGCCCCTAATGAAAGTAGGTTTGCTGGCATATGTAGAAAAGTCAGACCGAGGAATGTGGACAAGACTGCGAGAGGAATAATACAAGCTACGATGAGCGCAGCACGTAGGTTGCCTAGGAATAATAACAATACAAAAGTAACTAACAATGCTCCCTCAATTAGGTTGCCAAATACCGTATGCAATGTTTTTTCAATCAGCCATGACCTATCGTAATAGGGTATTAACTGCACGCCTGGAGGTAAGCCATGAGCGTTAAGCTCGCTGATCGTTTTCTTAATCCCTTTAAGTAGGTCCGACGGATTTTCACCTTTGCGCATTAGTACTAGACCATTGACTATGTCGTCAGTATCATCTTGACCCACTAAACCTTGAACAGGTGCATTTGCTTCTTTAACTTCTGCAAGATCCCTTATCAAGATAGGTACGCCCTTGCCATTGTCGCCTACAACTACTCGATCAATATCGGCTGAGGTTCTAAATGTACCCAAAGAGCGAACCAGAAACTGCTGAGGTCCCTGTGAAACCGCCCCTCCGCCAGCATTTGCATTGGCACGGATGAGAGATGAGAATAATTGAGCTAATGTGATTTTTGCAGCTCGCATTTTGGCTAAATCTGGGTTTACTTCGTACTGCTTGAGTGCACCACCCATGGAGACGACATCAGCAACACCAGGCACTTTCTTTATCGCCTTTTCAACAACCCATTCCTCAGTTTCCCTTAGTTGGCGTGAGTTCAGGTGATCACCTTTAACGCGATATCGGTAAATTTCCCCAATTGAGGTAGAGAGGGGAGCAACGTCCGGCTCAACCCCAGCAGGTAAATCTAGACCACGTAAGCGTTCAAAAACAAGCTGACGAGCTTCTTTATCAGTCGGCTTATCATTGAACGTAATCATCATGTATGACAGGCCAAATTGCGTATGCGTGAACATCCTGACCATGTTTGGCATACCAGACATTGCCACTTCGATAGGAATTGTGACTTGCTTTTCTACTTCTTCCGCCGCGCGTCCAGAGTATTGCGCAACAATATTAACTTGAGTATCTGACACATCAGGAAAGGCTTCGATAGGTAAGTTGATAAATGCAATTACACCACCAAGCACAAATAGTACTACGCCTAATATTACGAATACTGGTTGTGTTAATGCAAATCTTACAATGCGGTTAATCATGATTATTATTCCTTGTTAACCTGAACCAGTTTTGAAGCTTCAATGCTTTGTGTTGCTTGGGGTTTATTTTGCTCAATCAATTTTTCTAGAAAAATGGCACCATCTACAACTACCTCATCACCTTTATTTAATCCACTTGAGATGGAAACCCACTCTTTAGTGCTAGCTACGGGGACAATGACCTTACGTGTATAAACACCTTCCGATGTTTTAACAAATACCATTTTTGTAGACTCATTCAAAAACACGGCTCTAGTAGGTATATCTAACAATGTGTTATTAGCTTTGCTTAAAGCTGCCATGACGTACATCTCACTCTTCAATTTAAGGTCTACATTCCGAAGTTTTGCACGTACTTTCAATGTATGGCTCATCGGATCCAAGGAATCTTGAATGAAATCTATTTGGGCACTGAATGCTTCATTTGGCCAAGCGCTAGAATGAAGTGTGACTTGCATCCCTTTATGAATTGAGCTAAAAGCCTCTTCTGGTGCATCTATCCAGCACCAAAGGTAAGTGGGGTCGCTTACAATAAATAAAGGTAAAGAAACTTGATCAGATCGCCACTCCAATCCAGGGTTGGTGTTGCGCTCGACAATGATGCCGGCAATAGGGCTTTTAATCGTGAATTTTTGATCAACATCATTGGTTGTACCAAATGATCGAAGTTTTACTTCTGCGCGAGTAGCTTCTACTTTGCTGCTTGATAAATCTGTTTGAGCTTGCTCTAAATCCTTACCAGCAATAACGCCAGCTTCAGCCAAATCTTTATTACGTGAATAGTTTCGCTCTGCTTGTGCTAAATCTGACTTTGCTTTTGCAACATCTGCTTGCATGCTACCCATGTCTGGTGAGCTTAAATAGGCTAATGCTTGATTAACCTTTATATGGTCACCAGCTTGCACCAAAACATCCAATAGACGCCCAGTGATTGGCGCTGATATTCGCGCCGTATGATCTTCATCCAAAGTAATACGTGCTGGAAAAGTGATTGCATTTTCTTGAGAAGAAATTACAGGTAACGTGGCTAGGCTTTGCTTCAAACTTGAGTTTGATGGAAAGCTAATGATATCTTTCGAAATGGAGGGCTCGTTTTTTGGGGCATCATCAGTTTCCGAAGGTTTATGGCAAGCCGTCAATACACTTAAAAAAGTGACCGCTATTAATGTATTGGTTAAATAGTGTCGTATTGGGGAGATAGCTATCATAATTGTCACTTTGAGTAATTGATCAGTTAATACTATGGATTAAGATGGATTGATTGCGAGTCAGAATGGAGCGTGCCAAACTCGCGCGTGCGGTTAATGTGTCTAAGCGAGTTTGACGTAACATGCGCCTTGCTTCGAGTAAGTCTAATAAACCTAATGCGCCTTTTGAATAGCCTAACTCAACAGTATGAGCAACATTTTCTGCACGTGGTAGCAGTTCTTTCTGCATAAGTTGCAAGTTCTCCTTTGCGCTCTCTACATCAGCATTCATGTGTTGCCACTCTGATTTTGCATTGGCTTTCACATGCGCTAGTGACTCTTTGGCAGCATCTTCGTTACTTATTGCAAGTGCAATTTCACCTTCGTAATGATTATTGACTGAGATCGGAAAGCCAACCGTAAAGCTGATTGTGTCGCCAGTTCCAGTTGCGTTGTTTTGACTACTAGGCCAATGATCATATTGCACGCCAGCAGTAATATCAGACATGAGCTGTGCTTTTGCCAAATCAAGTTGCGTGCTAATAGCTTCAACACGTGACTTTGCCGCTTTTACATCAGCTCGGTTCTCTATATCAAACTGCGGATTATCCACAGGTGCAGCATCCAAGACTTCAGGAGCAACTATCAATACATCTGCTTTATCCTCCCAACCCAATAGTTTCGCCAGAGTAAGTTGTGCAGTTTTTGCATCTGATTGGGCTTGATGTAAATCGATCTGTGCACGATTAGCATCAATACTTTGACGATTAGCATCTATAGGAGACAAGTCTCCTTTTTCTAGACGAATGTCGTTGGCTCGGCTAGTTTCGGTATACAAAGCAACCATTTGTGATAATAAGTTGATACGCTCGTTAATCGTTGCGACATCCACCATTGTTGATAACAAAATAATGCTTTGCTGGCGCTCTGTATCGAGTAGATCTTGTTTAGAAGCAGAGACTACTCCCTGTGCCGATTGGACTCTTAAGTTACGTTTATTTCCTCTTTCAATAAGTTGCTCATAACGAATTGAAGTGTCAATTGTCTTGTCGAAATATGAACCAGCACCAATACCAAGTTTTGGATTAATGTTCCCAACTCCAATACTTAAGTTTGGATTTTGCGTTTGGCCAGCTTGGAGCTGATTAGCTTCAGTAGCAATAATGGAACGACGACTATCAATAATTTCAAGGTTGCATTGCAGTAAGCGATTTAGTGCGTTATCCACAGTAAGTAATGCCGGCGGAGCATCCGTCTGGCAAAGTTCAGATGCGTACGCAGCAGTTGAGAAAACAAGGCAGCCACTCATAAAAAAATTAACCACACGTTTAAACTGAAAATTAAAACAGGCTATATATTCGCTATTAGATTGATCTTTTAGCAGTAATGCACGTATTTTATTGTGCGTTTTTGGTTGGCAAATGTTGTCGCACTTAGTCATATGAGTTGGCTTTTAAGGAATTAATGGTTTTGTCATACTGCTTAATTACAAGATTGCTGGATTTTACAGACGCAACCTTGCAAGAACATGAGCAGAACCTTTCAGCAAGCTGTCATTTATAAACTTTCTGCCAAAACGCACGAAGTACAGTTAATCAAGCAGGAATCACTGAGTTATACTTAAAATAAGAAATTCAAAAGTGAGCTTAGTGATGCGTATATTATTAGTGGAAGATGACACTTACTTAGGGGAAAGTACCTCTAGAGCACTGCGTTCTCAACAGTGGTTTGTTGATTGGATAAGAAGCGGTGAATCTATCATGTATATGTTAGGTCTGGTTTCCTACGATGTAATCATTCTGGATGTTGGTTTACCTGGAAAGGACGGCTTCGAAATATTGCATAGTTTGCGTGCCCAAAACAATCCTTTACCAGTTTTGATGTTAACGGCTCGCGACACTGTAGATGATCGTGTATATGGATTTCAACTAGGGGCTGATGATTACTTAGTAAAACCCTTTGCTTTGAAAGAACTAGTCGCCCGTATTCAAGCAATCACGAGGCGCTCCCATACCCGAAAACATAACGAAATTATATTTAGCGTTTTACGAATAGATTTGACAGCTAAGCGTGCTTATATAAAGGACAAACCGCTCGAACTACTTCCTCGAGAATGGGCTGTACTTGTATACATACTGAATAATTTGAGCAAGGTATTAAGTAAGGAGCAGATTATGGGAGCAATTTCTGACTGGGATGATGCTCCGTCAACTAATGCAATTGAAGTCCACATATCGCGACTCCGAACAAAACTCGCTCCCGCAGGCATAGCCATTCGAACAATTAGGGGGTTTGGCTATCTTATAGAGGAGTCCATAAATGGAGTACAGTCTTAAACAACAATTGCTTATTTGGCTTATTTTGCCCATGTTAGTTATTGCCCCTTTGGCTGCAACATTCCAATATCGGCTATCGCTAATACCTGCGAAGCAGGAGTTTGATCATCAGCTCGGTGATTTTGCCATTGCAGTTTCAAGTTTTTTAAAAGTGGAAGCCAAAAGCATTAATTTCAAAATGACAGATCAAGCGGAACATCTGCTTCGTACAGATCAACTTGACACTGAATTCTTTCTTGTTTTATCCCCGGATGGCAAGGTAATCGCGGGAGATCCTGTACTTAATACACCAGAAGGTAACGTTGCTATAGGTGAGTTGCGCTTTATAGATCGTGAAGTCATCGGACGAGATTTGCGTAT
Organism: Methylotenera sp.; assembly: GCA_043745985.1. Taxonomy (GTDB): domain Bacteria; phylum Pseudomonadota; class Gammaproteobacteria; order Burkholderiales; family Methylophilaceae; genus Methylotenera. Next base: position 2,399 of record JAYTRW010000234.1, on the reverse strand, counting down.
GGTAGTTTATGGCGTAGCTTGTGGTCAAAATCCATGTCAAATAAGGGTTGCTGAAACTCAGCGCAAACGTGACAAGGTTCAGACCCAGGCGCTTATTGCTACTTTGCTGTTGATTCTGGTATTGGGCTTGACCACAACTTCAGTGGTTTGGGTGGCTGTAAAACATGGCTTAAAGCCTATTCAGGACCTGCGCGCTCAACTTGATAACCGAACATTTTCCGACCTGAAACCTATATCGTTACCTCATGCACCATTTGAATTACAACCTCTAGTTACGACACTCAATCATCTGTTTAAACAAGTTAGTGACGCAAGTAATGCGCAAAAGGCTTTTCTCGCCGATGCGGCACACCAACTTCGTACCCCACTCACGACGCTTCAAACAGAGTCGGAACTAGCTTTGCTTGAGCCCCATCCAGAGTCGCTGAATAATACACTAGTGCGTCTAAATCGTTCTGCAAGCCGTGCCGCTAAGTTGGCGAACCAGCTATTAGCAATCGCACGTGCAGATACAAGCATTCACAATTCGGCAGAGTTTAAAAATATCAATCTTAAAGATATCGGATCTGAAGCTGCAAATGAGTGGTCTAGTCAGGCATTTTCGGTAGGCATTGACTTAGGATTTCAATTACTAGATGCTCCTGTATACGGGCAATCAATTTTGCTCCAGGAGCTATTATCAAATCTTATCCATAACACGGTTGAACACGCAGGTAGAGGCACTCAAGTTACAGTAAAAACCTATATTTTAGATCAATTTGCTATTCTCGAAGTTGAGGATGATGGCCCAGGTATAGATTTTGAGGAGAGACAAAAGGTGCTTCAGCGCTTTTCTCGCGGTAGCCAAGCTAAAGGTTTCGGTAGCGGACTAGGTTTGGCAATTGCCAATGATATAATACAAATTCATGGAGCAACTCTCATATTAACAACACCTATTAAAGGCAAGGGCTTGCTGGTGCGCATAATATTTGAGCTGAGTCGCTAGTGCAGGCTGATGTGGCCCAGATATTTTTAATATGGGGACTTTTACTCATTCAGTTTTTTCAAAGGAAGTAAATTTAAGTGACCGCTTTATATAATAATAAGCGGCGCTTTTGGAAGGATACGTATGCCCACTCATAATAATCTGAACATCCCCATCTCTTGGTCATCTTATGGCCTCATATTCCCAAATTAACTTATTAGCCATTCATTAGCGATCAGATACCCATATCGATACGTTTTTGATACCTTGTAGATACTTTTCAGATACCCTGAAGATACATTTAAACACTTTTGAAGTACCTATATTCTCACACTAGCCTTTATATCATGCGTAAGCATAGACTAGCTATATGGATAAATTGCCCCAATGGCTGCCTAAAGCAGTGCGCCTGCATACATAAGCATTAATTCACAAAGGCGGGCTTAATAGCCTTAAAGCGCTACTACTTCGTCTCACCTCTGATACTGACATGGAAAAAGTCTGGGCCAAGCTCTCAACCAAATCAAACGACCCACAAAAGCTTATCGACTTCCTAGAATATGTACGCTTACATCCAACGCTACTCGGTAAAAATACGGATCCTATTGTTGTACCAAGTGACAAAGAACAGCAACAAGCCTTTCAACAATTAAGTACCTTATCCAAACGCATGGTGCGGGAGTTGCATGATCTAAGCCCTGAAGGTAATGCCAATTCAGGATGGACATTGCTAGTGATTGCCCTTAAAAGGGCCGAGCTAGATATGGCAGCACAAGCCTCCAAAAACGCCCCCTCAAAAGCGGCTTTACTCAGTATTTTTGATATAGAGTCTAGACTTAAAGAGATAGAACGCCATGAATCTATTATTTCCATCATAGAACTGATTGGATCTGCTGCTGCTTATGCCTCCAGTGCCCCAGATGCTTTGCTGCCTAAGAAACGCAACGCTAACAATGCAAAACGCAACCAACTCATTCTCGATTTAAAACAATACATGAAGCATCACTTCGGCACAGAGTCTGCCACCTTGATCGCGGCTATCGTCAATACGGCTTTTGAACCCTTTGAAGTGAAGATGGCGGGGTCACGGAAGTGATTATTCTGAAGCAACATGAACACCTATTCTGCTTGAACGTGAACAGTCATTCTGGAGTAAGGTGAACGCTGATTCTGCTCTAACGTGAACACTTTTGGCACTCCACCAGAATAGGTGTTCACGATGCTAGAATCGCTGCTCACGCTGACGCATAACCTAATGTAATTTGTGCTGGAACTTAACCTGTAAATGCTGGAATATCCCCGAGTTTTTGGAGGGGTTATGCCAGCAGTAAGGAGGTCCATGCGCAAGATCAAAGACGTACTGCGTCTAAAATACGAAGCCAAATTAAGTTGTCGGCAAATTGCCGCGAGCTTAAGCCTATCTGTTGGCGTCATT